>NZ_JCAMRN010000014.1:0-46914 GCF_059620965.1 Geobacter sp. PheSNFMC | reverse complement strand
CCCAAGGCGAAACCTTAGTGGAATCGCTTCCCGGAAATCCCTGCCAGGGGAGAGTCGGGCGGCTAAATTAAATCCTGGCATAAGCATGTAGACGCCTTCAGTGTATGATCTTCGGACGCGGGTTCGATTCCCGCCACCTCCACCATTTAGAAAAGACAAACCCGTCTCTCTGGGGTCATTCTCCGGGGTGACGGGTTTTCTTTTTCCCCTTGTTTCTAAAGGGTTTGCGCCTGTTTCACATCTTTCCGAAGCACCTCTCCGCACCATCGATTCTCCCCATCCTCGAGCCTTTCTTTCTCTGTTTGGCCCCTGATTCTCTGTTTTCTCCGGACCAAGTCCGAAGCTCGTCCGGAATGCTACATCCTTGATTGATATGGGTTTGCGGATGGTTGCCGTTTTTGGCGGTTGTCTTAGGTCATCGTTCGACGCCGCAACCGGACGTTTTTTTCGAAATCACCTGCATCGGCCGTGAAAAGAAGTGTGGTCAACTCCGGTTTCCTGACCCCAAAGTAGAAAAGCCGACGCTGATGGTCGGCTCTCTGGGGTGGTCTCCGGTCCGGTCGTCAGTCGGTGGTGAAGCCGAACTGGCGGCGCTGCTCGGCCCAGTCCTCGGGAAAGGTCTGGGTCAGCTTGGCCAGCGAGAGCCCGTTGGGTTCCTCACCGTTGATCAGGGCTTCGACGATGTCGGGGGCCAGAGTCGTCAGCTTGAGGATGCGGGCCACATACGAGCCATCGACGTCGAGGGTACGGGCAAGCTCGCTGATGGACTTGATCTGGCCGGATTCGAGGATGTCGGCCCAGGAAAAGGCCCTTGCCAGAGCCTGGAGGACGGCGGACTGTACCGGCTCCTGCGCCCCGGGGATATCTCCATCCAGGGCCTGGGGAGCGATGACCGTCTTGCGGCCGCGCATGCGCCGGATCAGCATCGGGATGTGGATCTGCAGGTTGCCGTTGTCGGCTACGATAATGGTCGGCTTCATTTTCATCGGCTTACCCTCCGTTCGGTGACTTCGCATGCCAGACCAGCCAGCTCGGCGATGAGTGTTGTCAGCCCGTTGGTGCGCAGCTCCATGTCGATTCCGGTCTCGCGGATCTCGACCTTATCCACCAGGAGGCGGATGAGCCGGTTTCGTTCCACCGGGAAAAGGTCCTCCCAGAAGCCCTCGACATTCTGGAAGGCCTCCGAAACGTCCTGTTCCGTGATGCTGTTCCCCTGGTAGGCTTTGCAGCGCTCGCTCACATGGGTCAGTTGTTTCGAGAGCTCGACCGCCTGGCGATTGACCGTCGTCAGCATCTCGGTCTTGCCCGGCTGATCGTTGCCGGGTTTCATCAATTCGAGTGCCTGCTCCCGCGCCTGCGACAGTTCCATCTCGAGTTGGGCTTTCTGCTTGAACAACCGCTCCCGCTCTGCCTGCTCGATGTCCCGGGCCGCGAAGTAGGTCTTGGCCACCAGCGTCGGTGTGCGGAACACGGCGCTCAACTGTTCGATTACCGCCTGCTCGATGTCCCCGGCGGGAATCCGTTTGAGCGGGCACCGGCTCACGGTCCGCTTGCTGTCCTTCTGACAGATGTAATAGGTGTAATGGCGGCCGTTTTTGCGGGCGTAGGTCGGCCCCATCGAGCAGCCGCAGTGGCCGCAGCGGATGACGCCTTTCAGCGGGGCGACCATTTTGGTTCTGGCCATGGAAACCTTGACCGGTTTGTTGTCCTCCAGAATGGCCTGCACCTTGTCCCAAGTCGCCCGGTCGATGATCCCTTCGTGCTCGCCGGGGTAACTGCGATCCTTGTGGGCGATCTCGCCGATATAGATCCGGTTGTTGAGCAGCCGGTAGATGTGGGCGGTGTTCCATTCGGAGCCCTCGCGCACCTTTCCTTTCTTGGTGGTCCAGGCCTTGGTACGGTATCCCTGTTCGTTCAATTCCTGGCCCAGCTTCTTGGCCGAGCCGATCTGGATGAACCGGCGGAAGATGTATTGCACCGTCCTGGCTTCATCTGGGTTGACCAGCAGCTTCTTGTTGTCCCTGTCGACGTCGTATCCGAGGATGGGTACGCCGCCGCAGTATTTCCCCCGGCGCTTGGCAGCCGCCACCTTGTCCCGGATACGTTCGGCGATGACCTCCCGCTCGTACTGGGCGAAGGTGATCAGGATGCCGAGAAACATCCGGCCGGTGGGATCGGTGGTGCTGAAGTGCTGGGTGACCGAGACGAAGCTGACACCCTTCTCGTTGAAGAGGTCGATCATCTTCATGAAGTCCAGCAGCGAGCGGGACAGCCGGTCGACCTTGTAGACGACGATCACATCGATCTTCCCGGCGTCGATGTCCGCCAGCAGGCGGCGCAGCCCCGGACGCTCCATGTTCCCGCCCGAGAAACCACCATCGTCATAGCGATCCGGCAGAGCCGTCCAGCCCCGCATCCTCTGAGCTTCGATATAGTGTTCCGCCGATTCCCGTTGCGCATCCAGCGAGTTGAACTCCTGTTCGAGCCCTTCCTCATGACTCTTGCGTGTGTAAATGGCGCAGCGCAGGGTCTTGTTTTTGCCCGGCGCGACATTGCTGTTATCAAGCATCCGAACCTCCCTCGACTTTTCTGCCGTAAACCTTCTTCAGTCCGAAAAAGACCTTGCCGTTCCACCTGGTCCCGGTGATCTCCCTGGCCACCGCGCTGAGCGACCGGAAGGTGCGGCCTTCGAACTCGTAGCCATCGGCAAGGACGATCACCTCATAGCGCCGGTCGTTCCATACCCGCACCAGCCTGGTCCCGGGCAGGATCGCCTCGTTTGATTTCCGCTCCTCTGGGATGCGTCGATTGACAGTGGCGACCGGGTCCTCCTTGGCGGCCTGCTGAAGATGGACCTTGGCCTGCTCCGACAACCCACCGTAAAAAAGCTCCTGGATGCGATAGGCCAGCCGCTTGATGAGGAATTGCTTCTTGTACTGGGGCGGCTCTTCGCCGTAGAGGTCGAGCCATTTTTCCCGGAGCTGCTCCAGGGACATGGATTGCAGCAGGGCCATCTGCCGAAGGACCGAGTTTCGGGTTCGGTCCTGATTCTTGCCGCCTGTGGCGGCGTTCTGTAACTCATTCATTTTCCACTCCTTATCTTGGTTTCCGGACGAGTTGTCATGAATGAATGCTCTGTTCCGGCAATGAATCAAGTCCTTCTCCGAGCACAGGGGAAGAATCTTCGAAAAACTCTAACTCACTGCCTACACATACTTTTTTGGCCTTTCGGCGCAGGATCGCAGTGGCAAGAATGGAAGCGGCTGACTGGAGCCTCGCCTCACCCGAAAGGCGGCCGGGTTTGCCGTTTTCGCCAAGGTCATCCAACCCCGGCACATCATTCATTTCCTGTACATCCAACATCGAACACCTCCGGTGGGACCGGGGGGCTGGATAGTGTGGATGCCAGAAAACGGCGGCGGTCGGGATGCACGTTCGATGGCACCCACAACCGCCTCAGCTCCGCCTCTGGTCGGTTATCTGGTTTCTAACTGCTCGTCCGGTTTCAAACCGGCATTCTTCAGGCCTTACCTACCGAGGGGCTCGTGGAAGTGTCGGAAATCAGGTGTGAGATTATTTCTTGACCTGATATGCATCAGGTTTATATTATTAGGATTTGCTGGCGCATTGCGCCTTTTTGTCTTTCAACAGAAATGGAGACGCCATGGGCAAAGCGAAGACGGATGAGATAACGCCGTTGCAGCGGAAAACGCTTGAAGCGATATGTCGTTTTGTCGATGCCAAGGGCTTCCCTCCAACGGTGAAGGAACTGAGCGAGATCTTTGAAATCAGCCCGGCGAGTGCCCACGACCGGATCAACCAACTGGTGCGCAAGGGATACCTGAAGCGAGAGGACGGGAAGTCTCGCGGCATTGCCGTCGCCCGCCGTCCCAGCGAGATGGCTGCCTCCCTGGTTTCAGTACCTGTAGTGGGTATGGTGGCGGCTGGCTGCCCCATCCTGGCTGAGGAGAACATCATCGGCCAAGTACTGGTCGAATCGAACGTCGTTCGTTCCGGTCAGCACTTCGCACTCCGTGCGGTGGGTGACAGCATGGTCGGTGCCGGTATCAACGATGGTGATTTGATCATCGTGCGGCAGCAGCCCATCGCCGAGGACGGAGACATCGTTGTCGCGCTGCTCAACAACGAGGCGACTGTCAAGCGCCTGAAAATCAAAGACGAGCTCATCGAATTGGTGCCCGAGAACCCGGAGGTAAGAAAGATCCAGATCAGGCCGGAGGATGATCTTCGCGTGTTGGGTAAGGTCGTTGCCGTTAGGCATAAACAAGGGAGGTAAGAAAAATGGGGAAACCGAAACATCGAACCTTTAACGCAGAGCGGTTTTTGGATAAATTCCAAGGCTATGAGCCCATTCTCCGCAGTTTCGTTGAACTTTGGAATGGCCATCTTGAGCTTGATTCCGCATCGCTTGATGTTCCCCTCTTCAAAGAATTCCTCGTTAATGGCGATGGCTATAGCAAGGATGATCTGCTTGAGAGTCTCTATATGGCTTATGACCTCTGTACAGAGCGAGGTCATGAAGACCTCTTGGCAGCTTGTCAGGAATGCAATTATTCGCCGGAAGGAAACGGGGAGTTGCCGGTCGAGTGCCTGAGCCTTAAGGTCAGAACTGAAAATGAGGAGGCTTTTAATCTCGCATATGATCGGTATACCCTTTGGCGTGCAGAACGATTCACCATATTTCGCGGGAAGACTGCAGCAGCCATTGCAGACGTAGATACAGCTTCCGGAGTCTTTCAATCAAAACTTGCCGAGATTTTCAAAAATCATAAAAACAGTGACCGTGTTCTCGTCCGCTACTATCAAGAAGGAGCATACACTAATTTCATCATTTACCACGAGAAGCGGGTCAAAGCGGAACTGATATTCAAAGGAACCACTGCAAGTCCGAAAGTCTCCCCGACCATCCTACGTCCGGCCCAGCAAGATTTCATCAGCTATAACAACGAGACCGGCCAGATTGAAATTGAGGCTGCTGTTGAAAAAGAAGAGACGGCTCTCCGCAAGGCTTTTGCTGAGTGCTGCCTCAAAGACGAAGACTTTTTCGACTCGCCCGGATCAGCAGATAGACTAAACCTCGCCAGGATCGCGGAGGAGGACTTTGACATGCCGGTTGACGAAGATCATTCAGTCATCCTCGCCGAGATCCATTTCAACCTTCCGCAAGCGCCGTTCCCATCATTTATAGTGCGGTCCAAGAATGTGATGGAGACGCTTGAAAAGACTTACCTGCGTAAGCGTTTGGGGGGTGGCACGATCCGACGGGCCGTATTTAAAATCATGTTCCCCGATGACCGACGGGGAAAACGCATCGAATTGTCCGGCACCAACAAAATCAAGTTCAAACGGGCCACACATGCCGAAGACGTATTCCGATATCTGAAGAATTGGGGGATCGTCGTTGACTGAGGGGCTCCTCAACTTCATCTTTCAGCGTCTCGACCAAGTCGAGAGTCCTGTCTTTCTGCACGGGGAACTGGAGTGTTACCCAGAAGATGAGTTCCGTGTCCTTCGAGAGAAAGGAATCCTGAGGGAAACATCAAGAGCAACGGAGATTCCTCGACCGAAACGTTTCCCCCTAGGTGGCGATCTGATTGTCCGCCAGACCTCGAAGGGCATATTTGGGGTTGCTGATGAGGACAATTATTTCGATCCGATCCCGCTCACCGAGGACGACGTCCGGCAGTATGAACTCTCCCTTCCAAAACTCACGACAGTGATCCGCCAAGCGAATGGCATTGAAGGCAGCGGGTTTGCCAATCATCACGGCCTGATTCCTATGGGGCTTAAGACACTTGATAGCCTCGGGACGTTGGAAATTTTTCTTTCGATTCCAAACCTGGATGAAGATGATGTTATTGCTCGATGCAGGAGACTTGACCGAGAGCTTGATACCGTGGGGATTGTCATTTTAACCCCAGGCGGCATCGCACTTTCCCCAGAAATCCGCCAACAGATGAAACGACTTGGAATTATTATGGTCGCCATCACAACAAACTCTTCTTGTGCTTTCTTGCTGGATTGGCATGCCATTGCCAAGAAAGCGGATTTGCATGTTGCACATTCCATTGATCACGCCGGAGAGGCACTGCGGGAAGACGAATCGAGAGACGATTCTGTAAATACAATAACCGAAGAGGATAAGATCGTTCTCGAACGAAAAGAAATCGGCGAGAGAGTCCACTGGTTCGTGAACGGGGTGGATAAAGGACACATTTTTGTCCGCAATGAGTCCATCGTCGCCAAGATCATGGAAATTCTTTATGATCAGATCGGCCACGGATGGGTGCAGCATAAGACTTTTATGAATGCGTGTGCGTGGAAGAAAGATGAGTATTTTCCCGCTTCGGCAGACCCAGGCCGTATGCAACGACAACTGACTAATATCCGGAAAAAACTAGGTGTTGGTATAGACTTTCGCAAGGGGAAAGGCGTGCGTTTTCCCGAAAACATAGTCAAGTCCAAATAACAGTCCAAAGAAACTTTTCTTAAAAAATATTTCCGCGCAACCGAGGCCGCAGGTGAAAAACCTAGCGGCCTTTTGTTTTTTTGGGCCGCTCATTTTGGACAGTCCAAAGACAAGTCCAGAAAACAGGGCTTCATGAAAACCGGATTTATTCTGCCCTCCAGAAACATCAAACCATGCTTAGGAGGCAGAACGATGAACAAAAAAAATCTCACCCCATCGAAGCGGCGACTCATCGAGCTGATGCAGGACATCAACTTCGGCCGCATCACCAACATTCCGGTCCGCGACGGCGAGCCGGAACTCACCCCTGACACGGTCATCGAGCGCGAAATCAAGCTGGGCGGACAGAGCGGTCCCCGGCCCGAGCGCGACCAGGATGACTTCATCCTCAAGCAAGAGGTCGTGGCGCTGCTGGAGCACCTCGCGCAGATGGGCAGCGGAAAAGTCTGCCTGCTCGAGATCAAGCACGGTCTCCCGTTCCTGATGCGCATCGAGGAACGGGCAGCCTGAACACATAACGACCTGAACCCTTAGACACTGGACAACAAGCTGGACGCATGGCGGAGGCTGTTGTGGGTGTCGCCGAGCCGAATACGGCAATTGGCGGCGTACCTGCGACCCCTTCGCCCACGCGACAGCTTTGTCCTGTGATCTGGCCCGTGCCGACACCCACGCGGACCTCCTCCTCGCTCCGAGGAGGCCCCGATGGTTTCTCAGAATTCTTACGACGGCATCGACAAGTATGCCGCCGACCTCATTCGGCACAAAGCACGTCAACTCGTAGGCAAGGCCGGATTCACCGAGGACGACAGACCCGACCTCGAACAGGAACTGATGATCGATCTGCTGCAGCGGATGCGGCATTTCAATCCCGCCAAGGCCAAGAAGACCACCTTCATGGCCCGGATCGTCGAACGTCACATCTCCACCATCCTGGAGGCCCGGTTCGCCCAATGCCGGGACTGGCGGCTCTGCCAAACCTCACTCAACGAACCCCTCGACAACGGCGAAGGCAACACCACCGAGCGGATCGACTTCCTGGACAGCGAGGGCTCCCTGGGAGGCGGCACCCGCGAGACAAGGGAGCGTCTCGCCCATGAGATCCGCATGGACCTCGACCGGGCCATCGCCTCGCTGCCGGAAGAGCTCCGGGATCTGTGCGTGCGCCTGCACGACAGCACCATGGCCGAAATCGCCCGGGAGATGGGCATTCCCAGAACCACCCTCTACGACCGACTGAGCAAGCTGCGGGAGGCTTTCAGCGAGGCTGGCCTGACCGACTACCTGTGATCTCCGACGCATCGGCTCCGGCTCCGGTAAGTAAGCACCGTGCCGCATGGTGCGGCTATCCGGGGCCTCGGAAATCAGAACCTGAACAAAAGAGGAGTTCAACCATGACTCACGACACCTACAAGTACCGTTTTGACGAGTCGGTCCCGGCCCAGGAACTGGAAGACACTTTCATGCTGGCAATGCTGGCCGTCGAAAGCCTGCATGGCCGTTCCCGTGTGCGGATGGAGAGCCGGTTCAATCTGGACAAGGCCCGACGCACCTGCGTGATCGACGCCTCCACCGATGTCGGCAGCGACCTCGCCCGCATCTTCACCGGCTTCGCCACCAAGGAATACGGCGAACGCTCGGTCCTGATCGAACGATCCCAGCCGTCGGGTTGCGCCTGTGCCTCCAAGCATCGGGCAGCGCCCGCCGCCGCGACAGCGGGGGTGGCGGTATGAGCGAGCTGATGACCACCACCTATTCCATGTGGCGGCTGTTCCGCAACTGCCGCATGGCCTGCAAGTGGCGCTATATCGACGAGCTGGTGCCACTCGAGCGCGACCCCAATCTGGCCTTCGGCTCGGTCATTCACGACTGCCTGGAGTGCTGGCACGGCGAGCGGGATCTGGCCAAGGTCCTCGACCACATCGACCGGACCTATCCGAACAGGGCGCAGGACGACCATCAACAGGCCGACTGGCATCTCGCCCGGGCCATGATGAGCGCCTATGCGAAACACTACCCGGCCGAAGAGTTCGAGGTCGTCGCGCTCGAGAAGACCTTCGAAGGTCCCATCGTCAACCCGGCGACCGGGGCGACCTCGCGCAGTTTCATTCTCGCCGGGAAGGTGGACGGCATCGTCCGTCAGGATGGCCAGTATTTTCTGCTGGAACACAAAACCGCCGCGCAGATCGACGCCAGCTATCTGGAGCGGCTGTGGACTGATTTCCAGATCATCCTCTACGCCTGGTACCTGGAGCAGACCCTCGGCATCACGGTCAGCGGCATCATCTATAACGTCCTGGTCAAAGCCCGGCTGCGCCAGGGCAAGGGTGAAACCGAAGCTGAATACGAAGCCCGCCGAGACGAACTGATCGCCAAGTCGAAAACCGGCAAGAGCAGCGCCAAGCGCAAGCTGCCGGAGGACGACGAAACCTTCCAGCAACGACTCCAGGAGAAGTACCTCGAGCCGGGCATGTTTCATCGCGAGGTGCTCTACATCTCCCGAGACCAGTTCGAGGAACTGCGGGCGGAGCTGTGGGAACTCTCCAAGGCCATGCTCGACGCCCGTCGGCGCGACACCTTCTACCGCAACACCAGCTACTGCTTCCAGTACGGAAGACCCTGCGCCTACTTCCAGCTCTGCCGCTCGGGCGGCAACCCCAACGTCATCGAAAACCATTTCCAACGGATCGCCCCGCACGAAGAGCTGCGGGACGGAGCCGGTGAAGACGCCGCTCCGGTGTTTTGAAATCCCAACCATAAGGAGACGAAGCCATGCTTCCCAAGACCAAAAGCAAACCCAAACACACGCTCTCGGACCTCACCGCCCTGGTGTACGGCCCGAGCAAGATCGGCAAGAGCACCTGGTGCTCCAAGGCCAATGACGCACTGTTCCTGGCGACCGAGCCGGGTCTGAACGCCCTGGAGGTGTTCCAGACCCCGATCACCTGCTGGGACGACCTTCTGCAGGCCTGCGCCGAAATCGCCGAGGGCAAGCACGATTTCAAGACCATCGTCGTCGACACGGTGGATAACGCCTACAAGATGTGCTCGGACTACGTCTGCAAGAAATTCAAGATCGAGCACGAATCCGACCTGGGCTACGGCAAGGGCTACGCGCTGATCAACAACGAGTTCCATCGTGTCATCAACAAGCTCGCCTTCCTGCCCTATGGGCTGATCCTGATCTCCCACTCCCAGGAGCGGGACATCGAGACCCGGACCGGCAAACACACCCGCATCGTGCCGACGTTACCGGAAAAGGCGCGGAAACTGGTCACCGGCCTGGTGGACCTGATCCTGTTCTGCGACCTGGACATGAAAACCGGCGAGGACGGCAAGCCTGTCTGGCAGCGCGTGATGCGCACCAAGCCCAGTCCCAACTACGACGCCGGTGACCGCACCGGCCGACTCCCCGAAGTCATCCCCCTCGATTTTCCGAGCTTCATGAAAGCGTTCAACAACACGGCAGCCGGAGCTGCGGCGAGTGCCGCCCGGCCGAAGCCGGAGCCGACCGCGAGTGCGGTGGCGAAACCACAACAGTAAGGAGATCCAACCATGGAAAACTACGAAAACCAATCCAACAGCAACCTGGACCTGGCGCAGTTCGACGACGCCTTCGAAACCGCCGAAGTCGAGGAACGTGAGTTCGAGGCCGTCCCCGACGGCAAGTACCAGGTCAACGTCGACCGGGTCGAACTGACCCGCGCCCAGACTTCGGGCAATCCCATGCTCAAGTGGACCCTGCGCATTCTCGCGCCGACCCACAAGGGGCGTCTGCTCTGGCGCAACAACGTCATGGCCAGCAACGAGAACATCAAGTGGCTCAAGCAGGACCTCTACACCTGCGGGCTGCAGCTCCAGAAGCTCTCAGACCTGCCGGGCCACCTCGAGCAGCTTCTCAACATCAAGCTGGAGGTGACCAAGCGCACTCGCGGTGAAAACGAGAACATCTACTTCAACCGTCGCATTGTCATGGCCGACGATGCCGGGGCTCCCGGCGCGGCGATGGACGACATGATCCCGTTCTGATGATGGACCGGATCACCGTTGTCGTCGACACCCGCGAACAGGAGCCCTACAGCTTCGATAGTGACAAGGTTTCGGCGGTTCGCAAGGCGCTGCCCGCCGGTGATTACTCGCTGGTCGGCCTTGAGGAACGGGTGGCGGTGGAGCGCAAATCCCTGACGGATTTCGTCTCCACCGTCATCCGGGGGCGCAAGCGGTTTCACCGCGAGCTGGAAAAGCTCTCCGCCTACGAATCCGCCTGCGTGGTTGTCGAGTGCAACTTTCGCGATCTGGTCGATGGCCGCTACCGCAGCGATGCCCACCCGCATGCGCTGATCGGAACGGTCGCCTCCATCGTCGTCGACTTCGGTGTCCCCGTCTACTTCTGCTCGGACCGGCAGGCCGCCTGCCGTTTTGTCGAGGAGTACCTGACACGTTTTCACCGGAGGATCGCGAGATGCCAAAAAGAAATGAGAGTAACCCGGCGCGACTCCGGGGAAGAATAGAGCGCGTTTACTATGCCGGACCCAAGTTTTCCGCAGGCCGACTGCTCACCCCGACCGGTGAGGAAGTCCAGTTCGCGGGCAATTTGTTCGCCCGGGAAAATCAGCCTGTGGTCCTGCTCGGGTCGTGGTCCACCCATCCCAAATACGGCCGTCAGTTCAAGGTCGACGGGATGGAGCACGACCTCGAACTCGATCCGGAGGGGCTGATCCACTATCTGGCCAACCATCCGGAGATCAAGGGCATTGGTCCGGCCAAGGCCAGATTGATCGTCGAGAGTTTCGGCGACGCCTTTGAAGAAACCCTTCTGAATGACCCCGAACGCATCGCGCTCAAGGCTCGACTGCCTCTGGACGCGGCCCGGCGGCTGCGTGACGAATGGTTGAAGAACCGCAGCGTCAACACCGTCATGGCCTGGCTGTCGGCATTCGGTCTGACCCATCATCAGGTCACCACCCTGGTCGAAAGACTCGGCGGCAACTGCCTCGATATCCTGAAGGAAGACCCGTATATCCTCATTCGGGAGATCCGGGGATTCGGCTTCAAGAAGGTCGACAAGATTGCCCGCAAGCTGGGCACCCCCAAGGACCACACCCCTCGTATCCGGGCCGGGTTAAATTTCTGTGTCCGTGAAGCCCTGGACAATGGCCACTGCTGGATCGAATACGAGGATCTGGTCGACCAGGCCAATCTTCTGCTGGTCATGGATGCCCTGGACAGCCGGGTCCGCATCGAGAGCGCCCTCGACGCGCTCATTGAAGAACAAGCGCTTGCCTGCGATTCCCACGGCGGACGTTTCGTGGTCGCTCTGCCGGAGATCGTCCGCATGGAACGGGAGCTGGCCTCGCTGTTCGGCCAGGCCGAAACACCCAATCCTCATTTCCAGTCCGTCAAGAAACTCGATGCCCTGATTCGGCGCTGCGCGGCGATGCTGAACGAGAAGCAGCTCGACGCGGTCCGCTCGGCCCTCAAGCACAGCATCAGCCTGATTTCGGGTGGAGCCGGTTCGGGCAAGAGCTACACCATTTCGGTCATCAACACGATCTGCGAGGAGAGCGATCTGGAGGTCGTGCTCGCCGCGCCGACCGGCAAGGCCGCCAAACGCCTGGAGGAAGTCAGCGGTCGCAGCGGCACCACCATCCACCGTCTGCTCGGCTATGACGGCAAGGGGTTCTCGCGCAGCAAGGAGAATCCCATCGATGCCGACGTCTTGGTGGTCGACGAGTTTTCGATGGTGGACGTGCCGTTGGCTTGGCACCTGTTCGAGGCGGTCGATCTGTCGCGGACCACGGTGCTGCTGGTCGGGGACCACAACCAGCTTCCGCCGGTGGGACCAGGGAACATCCTGCGCGATCTGATCCAGACACGCGCCATCCCCACGGTCATCCTCGACAAGGTCGTGCGTCAGGCTGGCGTCCTCAAGGAGAACTGCACTGCCGTTCTGAAGGGCGAGGTGCGCAAGACCAGCGAGGCGTCGGTGGGCGGATGCCGGGATTGGTATCTGGTGGATCAGTTCACCGACCCGATGGCGGCACGCTCGTTCCTGCTGGAGCTGTTTCAGGAGCGGCTCGATGCCCTGGGTTTCGACATCATCAAGGACGTGCAGGTGCTGACGCCGACCCACAAGGGGCCGCTCGGCACCAAGGAATTGAACGAGGAACTGCAGCGGCTCATCCAGCGCAAGCTCTGGGACACCGAAGTGCCGCCGGTCGCCATGGGCCGCCGCGCCCCGTTTCTCAAGCACGACAAGGTTATCCAGACCCGGAACAACTACGACCTGAACGTGATGAATGGTGCCATCGGCTATGTGGTCGATGTTCTCACGAACGGCACCCTGGTCATCGATTTCGACGGCATGCCGGTGGAACTGGAAAAGGGTTCGCCCGACCTGCAGGATCTGCAGCTCGCCTATGCGCTCACCATCCACAAAACCCAGGGGTCCGAATTCCCCTGCGCCGTGGTGGTGGTCCACAAGGCGCATTCCTTCATGCACCACCGCAATCTGCTCTACACCGGGGTGACCCGCGCCCGGCGCACCGCCATTGTCCTGGGCGACCATTGGGGCATCCAGAATTGCGCCAAGCGTTGCCAGGTGGATGACCGTCGGACCTTTCTGCCCCTGTTTCTGGACGCCGCCCAGCACGCGGAGGCCGATTTCGCCCGTGTCGCGGAGGTCGAATGAGTATGGGCGGAACGGATAACGTCAGGGAGTATTACCGGCTCGTCACCGAGATGGACATCGGTGACGTGGCCCGGGAACTCCTGCCGGGACGGATCACCCAAGAGACCGGCCAGCGCTTGATGTGCGACTGCCCCAACCATCAGAGCCAGTCGCGTCTGTCGCTGCACGTGATGCTCGACAAGCAGGGCTGGTACTGCTTCGGCTGCGGAGTCGGCGGTGATGTGCTGCAGCTCGTTGAGTTCATTCAGACAGGCTCGGTCACCGCCGGGCAATCTGGTCCGATGCCGGACAGCCACCGTCATGCCCGGGACTATCTCGCCAAGAAGGCGGGCTTGCCTCCGCTGTCGCGCTATGGCCTCAGCCAGGAGCGTCTGGCCCAGACGGAGGCCGACCGCGCCTTCGAACTGCGGGTCAAGGACGCGCTGACCTCGCTGGCCAGGCTTTACCACGCCAGGCTCAAGGAGTCGCCGGAGGTCCTCGACTGGCTGAAATCCAAATACGCCCTGAGCGAGGAGACCATCGACGATCTCCTGATCGGCTACGCGGACAACGCGTCCGGCGCGGTCGCCCAACTGACCGGGGGTGAGGACGGTTTTTCCAAGCGGGAGCTCGCCGCCACCGGCGCTTTCCGTCCCACCAGCCAGGACGGCCTGACGCCATTTTTCGAGCGCCGCATCGTCTTTCCCTACTGGAGCCGTGGCCGGGTAGTGTTCATGATCGGCCGCAAGACGCCGTGGACCCCGGACGTGGGCTGGGAGCAAGGGAAATACAAGAAACTGCCGGTTCACGACGAACACCAACGGCCTTACGTCGCCGACTTCATCAACAACGCGCTGCTGTTCAACGAGGACTGCCTGCTGGCGAGGCCCGGCAAGGTGATCATCACCGAGGGGGTGACCGATTGCCTGGCGCTGATGCAACTGGGCCTGCCCACCGTATCTCCGGTCACCGTCCGCATCCGGGCCGCCGATTGGGAGCGCCTGATCCCCAAGCTGCGCGGCGTCGAAACCGTCTACATCTGTCAGGACAACGAACTCTCCCAAGCCGGTCTCAAGGGGGCGCTGCAAACCGCCCGTACCCTGGCCGAACACAAGATCGACACCCGGCTGGTGACGCTGCCCTTGTCGGAGACACAGAACTCGGCCCGGCAGGAGCTGACCGAACGCTTCGGCCTGACGGCGAGCGTGGGGGCGAAGGAGCTGGCCAAGCTGCTGGCGGGACGTCCCGCCGAGGAAGTCCAGGCGGTCGAGGCGCTTCTCGCCACTGCCAAGATCGACGTCAACGATTACATTGCCGCCGGGCATACCCGGGAGGATTTCGAACGTCTGCTCGCCGAGGCCAGCACGCCCATCGAGTTCGGCGTGCGCTCGCTGCCCGAGGGCGCTGAAGAGGAGGAACGCAACCGCCTGCTCGAGCCGATCCTGGGGGAGATCTCCGAGCAGTCTCCGCTGGAACAGGCCCGTCTGCTGAAGCTGGTGCAGGAGCGCATCGGTGGTGGCGTCTCCATGGCCACCCTGAAGGAACAAATCCGCGCCATCCAGAAGGACCGAAAGGTCGAGTTCCGCAACGAAAAGAAAAAGGCCAAGCGGATGTCCGGCGCGATGCCCGGATCATGCCGCGCCCGGGTTGACGAGGTGCTGATCGACACGGAACTGGAGAACGGCGCTCCCGACTACACCCTGGCCGCCGAGGCCGCCTACGACTGGTTCACCTCCAACGGTGCCCAGTTCTTTCACACCCTGCCGGGCGAGCCGTTCATGTATTTCGACAACGCCATCTATTGGATGGATTCACCGGACCGGGGCCGCAAGCGCCATTACGCGGCCATGCTCTATAAGCATACGGGCATGGTGCCGACCTCCAACGGCGGACGGACATTTTTCGAGGTACTACCCAGCCTGGCGATGATCCGTGGCCAGGTGCGCGACCATTTTTCCTGGCTGCACACCGATGTGGCCTCCTACACCGTCTATTTCAACCTGAACAATCCGGAGCACGAGATCGCCAAGATCACCCCGGACGAGATTCAGATCATGAAGAACGGCGGCAACGAGGACGGCATCATCCTGGACGGCTCGCGCAAGATGAAGCCGCTGAAATTCCTGCCCGACGCCGACCTCGAAGAGGCGGACCGGCTCCTGGTCGATCTGCTCGTGAGCAACATGACCTGCCCGCAGGGGGATCGCTTTCTCATCCTTTCCTGGCTCTCCTGTTTCCTGCTGATCGACTTCGCCGGGACACGGCCCATGACCCGATTCGAGGGCTCGGCCGGATCGGGAAAGACCACCGCCAGCAAGATCACTTCAACGCTGCTTTACGGCGAGCCCCAGCACAAGAAGGCCACCGACGCGGCGAACTACACCGATGGCTCGCAGAACCCGCTCATCGTCCTCGACAACATCGAGGTCAAGCAGATGACCGAGGATCTGACCACCTTCATGCTGACCAGCATCACCGGCATCGCCAAAGAGAAGCGCAAGAGCGGCACCGACAGCGAGACCATCACCGAGCGGACCAAATGCCTGCTGAACACCACCGGCATCGAGCCGCTGTGCGGGGAGCTTTCGGAGATACTGTCGAGGTCCTTCGTCATCAACTTCGACCTCGCCAACCAGGCAAGCGACTGCTTTCTGGAATCGGAGGTCATTTCCGCCATCCAGCAGAACCGGGACCTGATCATCTCGGCCATTATGAAGCGAACCAGTCATGTTCTGGCGATGATCCGGGACGGAGCCCAGAAACAGGTCATGCGTCTGCTGCACCGAACCATGCCGACCCATGGCAAGCGCCGTTGCAACGATTATCTGAGCCTGATGTACCTGATGATGCTGGCCGGGTCCGAGGAACACGAGGTGACCACCGGACTCGAGGATCTAAGCCCGCTGTTCATCGAGCAGATTCATTCCATCAACGACACCAGCCAGGAGATGGCGCGGGAGTCGAACCCCATTGCCACGGCGCTGGCGTCGCTCTTCCATGCCTACCGGAACGCGGTGGAACTGGACGAGAAGGCCCGCTACGGCGAGGACGACCGGGCAAACCACGTGGTGGGGTTCATCGAACGCTATCAGGTGAGGTTCGAGAACGAGAACACTATGGAACCGGTGTCGGCGGGACGGCTGCTCGCGGCGCTACGCAGGGTCGGCCGGGAATTCAACCTCGAGTTCGAATACAAGAAGCCCGCCCAGCTCGGTCGGCGCATCAGCAACGACCTGGACGTCATACGGGACGCCGGGTTTGACATCGACCGGCAGCGCAACGCCCACACCAAGAACTTCGAATACCGGATCGTCAAGAACGCCAACCTCTGATTCCACGCCATACTGACCCAATCATCCAGGACGCTCTCGGGCGTCCTTTTCTTTTGCGGTGGTGCGGTGAACACCGCTGTCCCTTGCGGTGGATGACCACCGCACGCCAAACCCTTACCAGACAAAGCTTTCATGGCCTTTGCGGTGGTTGCGGTGGTCAATCCAGAGGTCTCACCCCCTATGGGCTGAAATTTTTTTTCTTCCTACCAACCCGGCGTCCCCCGCTAGAGAAATTCCGACCCAGCGAGAGAGACATTCCCCAAATACCACCGCAACCACCGCACTCTATCTTCTCTTTCTTCATAACTATCTAAAAACAAATAACAAACAAAGAACCATCCCCTGCGGTGGGACGAGAAAACCTTCCACCGCACGACCACCGCAGCCACCGCACGTATCCACCGCAGCAGATGGTCACCGACGGTTTCAGGGCTGCTCCGGTAAGTAACAGAAAAAGCGATTAACCCGTATTTCTGGAGCCTGAAGCCATGAGCCTTCTGAAAACCATGATCAAGCACACCGCCGGAGGGCAGGACGCCTCGGCTGGATGTGAAACCCCATCATTACCACCGCAACCACCGCAGCCCGCCATCTATGTCTCCACCGGGCTCGACGTTCACAAGATCGAGGACGCCCACGACTGGCCTGAAGACAGGGAGATCAACGGCACGCTGTGTCGCCGTCTGTCGCCTGAATACTTTGCCTGGCTACGTTCCCGCATGGTCACCGCCCAAGCCGCGCACAAGGCCGGAAAGCTCCCCGAGGATGCCTGGAATACGCTGCGGCAGCGATTCAACGCCCTGCAGGAGCTGGCCATCCGGGAGTTCGGCAAGGAAAACCTGCAGGGGGTACTGCATTCCTTTTCCACGAAGAACTATCGGCCACCCGCGCTTCGTCCCGAGGCCCAGGAGAAACCTGTCGTAGTTGCCACAAAGGACTGGATTTATCCCGGGAACCAAGCTTGGAAATGTAAGCAGCCGGTGACTTCCCAGGCAGTCGCCAAGGTCGATGCCATCCGTGAGGAGGCCCTGCCCAAGGGCTGGTCCGAGGCACGCCTCTATCAGAACCAGGGCCGGTTTCGGTTTCCCTGCGGCGAGGACTACGGCCTGGTCTGTTTCGTCGATGGCGATCAGGAGATTGGCGAGGTCACCGAGCGTTTTATTGAAATTATCCACGGGCCGAAGTCCGGGCGTCCCAGCACGCTGCGATTCTACAACCCGGAGGTGCCGCAGCCGTGGATGAAGAAAATGGAGGATTGAGACGTGAAAAAAAAGAAACGCTACGCCAACGCCAAGGATGTCCTGCCCGAGGAACTCTTCGATCAGATCCAGAAGCATTACACCGGAATTCTCTGGGTCCCGGCACCGAGCCGCTTCTACCAGGAACGCCGCGACCTGGTGCTTGCCCTTCATCTGCAGGGGATCAGCAGCCAGGAGATCTCCAACCTCGCCGGAGTGACTACCCGCCGCGTCAACCAGATCATCGCCGCCGAACGAAAGCAGGACCGGGACCGACAGTTGGCCGCCGCTTCCGGTAAGTAACCCCTGAACCAGCGGGAGCGCGTTTGGAGGCTAAATCGGCCTCCCGCCCCGCATCCCGGCTTGGGAAAACAATATTCGGCAGGATTTCCACGTGGCACTGAACAAACCGGACAAAGAGACGCTGGACCGCTGGCATCGCAACGAGGGCAAGACCGAACCGCCCCGGCGCGGGCCTGGTGCGCCCGAGGGCAACCAGAACCGGCTGCGTCACGGCATCTTCGCCGACCGCTGCCTGACGCCGGAAGAGAAGGTCATGTTCGACGCGATCATCGACCGCCTCAACCAGGACTTCGAGTTCAACAAGTCCAGCGACTTCCTGCAGGTGGAGCTGGTGGGCGTCTATTCGGTGAAGCTGGTCCGCGCCCAGATCGAGGGGAACACGGACGCCGCCGAGAAGCTCGACCGGATGATCCGCTGCCACATGAAGGATCTCAAGACCACCAAGATTGCCCGCGAGGGTGAGGAGCCGAAAGGCCCGCAGACCTCTCCGGCGGAATGGGCGGCGGCGCTGCTCGAGAAGGTGGCCGAGGCCGCCAATGCTCCGGCCACGAAAACCTCCGGCCGCAAGAAACGCGGAAAGAATTGCGGATAACACCATGGAGGGCTTTTCCGATGACCCCGGCACACGGCGACTTGCGGCAGACAGCTTCACCAGGAATTGCGGATAAGACGTGTTCCTTGCACTTTCGGAATCGGCACTCATCGGCCACCGATCATCATTTTCACTCCTCGATTTCCTCCTGCAGTTCTCGATATCCACTTGGCATGTGTGCGCATAAGCCGAGCCGCATAAGCCAAGCAGATATTGGCATGTTCACGCCGGAGCTCTCTCACATAACCCAAGTAGATATTGGCATGTCGAGACCCAGGCCGAACCGGACAAGCCCCGCAAACAGCCATTCCTTCGGCAACGGCCCTCGCATATGCCAAGCAGATATTGCCATGTGTGTTCCGCGCCAGGAGCGCACAAGCCAAGCAGTTATAGCGATGTGCGGCCGACAGACAGCGAAGGAGAAATTCCGGTCAATCGATATTTCCCGCTCCACCCGGGAGGTAGAGACCCTCCGTCATGATCATTCATCATCGGCGGATGTGTTCTTCTGCGGGCACTGTCATTCACTGTCTTCGACACTGTCTCGCCCAACGAAAACAGGAGCAGCCGAGGCCGCTCCCATCGTCGGGTCCGGAAGGATCAAAGGCGTTCGAGGGCTTCCTCGAGCTGACCGTCCACGAGGTGGGTGTAGATCTGGGTGGTGGACACGTCCCGGTGCCCCAAGGCCCGCTGCACCACGAGCAGGTCATTTGTCGCGCCGTAGAGGTGGGTGGCGAAGGTATGCCGCAGCCCGTGCGGCGTCAGTTCCTTTTCGATCCCGGCCTTCCGCAGCCAGTGAGCGAGCCGGTTGGCTATCTGCCGCTGGCAGAGTCTGCCGTCCCGGTTCGACAGGAACAGGGCTTCCATTTCCGGGCGGCCGTGTCGACGACGCTCGGCCAGGTAACGGCGCAGCAATGTGCGGAGGTCGGTCTTGATGAACTTGACCTGCGGCACATTCCCCTTGGCCCGCACCCGCAGATGCTTGGCGTCGAGGTCGATGTCATCCATGTCGAGCGCGGTCAGCTCGCCAAGCCTGATCCCCGTGCCCAGCAACACCTCGATCATGGCGCGGTCGCGCAGCGTGGAGAAATCGGTCCGCCCCTTGAGCTCCTTGAGCAGACGTTTCTTTTCGGCGGTAGTCAGGAAGACCGGCAGCTTTCTCGGCAGCCGATGCATGCGGATGGACCGGGCCGGGTTGTCACCGACCACGCCCGTCTCGGCGGCCCAGGCGAAAAAGGCCCGCACCGCCGCCTTCATCCGATGGAGCGAGGCCGCCGAGCGTGGGCCTCGCTCACTCTCGGTGACCGCCCCGGCGGAAAACACCTCGTCGAGGAGCCCGACCGTGACCTCCCTGCAGACGATCCCCGGGGCCAGCTCCCCGGCCACGCGGGCCACCAGGGCGAGGTCTCGGCGGTATGCGGCTATGGTTGCAGGGGAGCGTCCTTCGGCCGACAGGCGGGCACAGAACGCCTCTGTCGCGCCCGTCAGGTCGAGGTCAGCCGTTCGGTTGCTCATCGCTGGACTCCTTCACCCGGCTGTGACCCATGGGCGTGCTCTTGGGCAAAGGCAGCTCCTCGATGCGCCCCGACTCTCTGGCCCAGACCATCATCATGCGGAACACCCGGACGGTCTTGGCGACGGTGCGTTCGGCCCGCTCCTTGCCGTCAGGGAGCTTGAGCAGCAGGTCGGACTTGTAGAACTTTCCGACCTGGGGGAGCCGGATCTCGGCGAGCTGGCGATCCGCGCCGAAGAAGGCCTCCACCGCGTCGAGGTCCTTCCGGTAGGTGTAGAGGGTCCGCTCCTTCTTTCCGGATTCTCGCAGGTGGCCGATGAAAGCCTCGGCGGCTTGATGCACGGTGCATTCGGTCATGTCGATGTCTCCTTTGTCGGTGGCCCGGTGTGTTCAGGACAGGAACTCGTCCAGCTCCCGCAGCAGTTCCTCGACGTGACCGAGGGAGCCGACGCTCGCCCAGGTGATGTCCGGCTGCTTCGCGTCCGCTTCGAGCTTGCCGCGAATGCCCTCGATCAGCCGGGTGATGTTCTCCTGCTTTTCTCGGTACGCCTTGAGTGCCTGCTGGCGGTTTCTGTCGTAGGTCATGGCCTGTCTCCGGTTCCGTTTTCGTGGATGCGGGACCATCCCGCGTCACATCCAATGACGCTTCTATTTCGTTGGAAATCAAGTGTTTGCAGAGATCTTTCTGTATGTGCCCCAAACCCATAACCCAAAGGAGATCAACATGTTGAAGAAGACCCTCGAATGGACCATCCCACTGGCCCTGGCCGGAATCATGACCGGCTGCGCCACCTACCGGCCACCGGCCCAGATCCAGTCGGCGGTGGCCACCGTCAACCGCCACACACCCGAGTACGTGACCGAGGCCAACAAGGCGCTGCGCGAAGTCGGCCACCCGGACGCCGAGCGCCTGACCGGAGTCGGTCTGCGCCTGCAGACCGCCGTGGACGCCCTTGACCAGTGGGCCAACGGCGCGAACCAGGAGGCAGGCCAATGAAAGAGATTCTTCAGGAGAACAGCGATGCCGTTCGCCAGGCCGGTGAGGCCCTGGTCGAAATCGGCACCGAGCTGGCGGCGGGACGGATAGAGAACGCCCTCGGCCGTCTGGAAGCGGCCCAGCAGCAGTACCTGGCCTGGGCGGAGTTGGACCAGGCCATCATCGATATTCAGGAAGCTGTCTACGACCGGAAGAACACCCTGGCCGTGCAGCAGATCCTGACGGAACTGGTGGGCACCATCCTCGGCAACGCCTTGAGGACAGGAATGCACTGATGGCGGTAACCGACAAGGAGCGCAAACTCGCGGCGACCCTGAGCGATCCCGTGTTGTGGGGGCAAGCCTACCTCTACAACCGGGATGGCTCAGGCCGCGACTACTGGCCGCACCAGGTGGAGGACCTGCGTTGCCCTGCCAAGAACATCATCCACCTCGACGGCCGGGACGTGGGCAAGTCCATCGTGCTCTCGACCGACGCGCTCCATTACGCCTTCACCACCCGAGGCGGCCAGGGCCTCATCGCGGCTCCGCACCAGGGGCACCTCGATACCATCATCGAGGAGATCGAGTTCCAGCTCGACACCAACCCGGATCTGATGAACAGCATCGCCCTGACCAAGTACGGCAAACCCAAGATCCACCGCAAACCCTACTTCCGGCTGGAGTTCACCAACGGTTCGGTGCTCTATTTCCGCCCGGCCGGGGCCTATGGCGACGCCTTCCGGTCCCTGCACGTGGGCCGCGTCTGGGTCGATGAAGGAGCCTGGCTGACCGAGCGGGCCTGGAAGGCGCTGCGTCAGTGCCTCAAGGCCGGGGGGACGCTACGCATCTACTCCACGCCCAACGGCCTGCGCGACACCACCTATTACCGGCTCACCTCGTCGGAGCAGTTCCATGTGTTCCGCTGGCCGTCCTGGCTCAACCCCCTGTGGACCGAGGATCGCGAGGCCGAACTGCTGGAGTTCTACGGCGGCCGCGACAGTTCCGGCTGGCAGCACGAGGTGGCCGGTGAACACGGCAAGCCCTCCTATGGGGCCTTCAATGTCGAACAGTTCAACCTCTGTCGGCAGGATCTGCTGGAGTATCAGAAGATCGTCATCACCGATTCCGAGCTGCGCGATTGCGACACTGAGGAAGCGGCCCACGACCGGCTGGAGATGCTGCTCAACCTCACGCCCCGCAGCGGGCAGTTCTGGGTTGGCGGCGACCTGGGCTACACCAACGACCCCACCGAGATCGTCGTATTCCAGGAGACGGAGATCGGCGAGCGGACGCTGCTGAAGATGATCCTGCGCGTGCATCTTGAACACGTTTCCTATCCGCACATCGCCCAGATCATCGCGCTGCTGGAGCGTTACTACACCCCGGCGGGCATTGGCGTGGACAACGGCGGAAACGGTCTGGCCGTGGTTCAGGAGCTGCTCACCCTGGACAAGTACAAAGGGCTGGAGCTGGAAGGCAGGCTCAAGGGATACGACTTCGGCGGCATGACCCGGCTGGCGGTGCGGGACGGCAGGGAAATCAAGAAGCGAACCAAGGAGCTGATGACCAGCCTCATCAACGGAGCCCTACAGCGTAAGCAGGTCATTTTCCCCTCGGACGACCTGGAGGTGGAAGACCAGTTCACCACCCACACCTACACCCTGCGGGACGGAAAGATCATCTATTCCAAGGGCAACGACCACATCATCGACGCGGTGCGCTGCGCCATGCTGATCCGGGAAGAAGGCAACCTCGACCCGGTCGGCGAAGAGGTGGTTTCGCTCAAACCCGTGCTCACCAATCCGGTCTTCATCTGATCGCATCCTCCGACGCTTTCCACCCCGCTCCGGTAAGTAACCGGCATCGAGCCGGGTTCGGCCCACACGGGCCGGATGTGCGGTTGTCATGGCCGAAACTACCGAGAGGATCACGTGGAAAGCACCGCCCATCAGGACGAACAACCCGAAAGCCTGGACACCACCGGCTTTGTCATCGCACCGCTGGCCGCAGCGGCCGCGCTCGACTCGGCGGCCTTCAGCAAGGTCAACGCCGCCGAGGCTATTCCGGCCACCTGGGAAGAACGCGCCCGTAAGGCCTGGGAATACTACGTCGAGGAGCCGCTGGTGAAGAACTGCGTCAACTCCTGGCGCACCTTCGCCGTGGGCGACGAGATCAAAATCACCAGCGATGACGAAACCCTCAAGGAGCAGGCACTGGAGGCCGCCTGGCGGTTGAACATCACGCAATTCATCAAGGACATGGTTCTTCAGCTCCTGGTGAAAGGCGACGCCATCGGCTTCAAGCGCTTCACCAAGTCCGGCCAGGACATCGAGGAACTGGTCTGCGTCAACCCGGTTTCGGTCAAAGTCAAATACGCCCAGGGCGAGCTGATCGAGGCCCGGCAATTTCCCGAAGACACCCCCGGCGGCGGGGAATCCATCCCGCTACCCGTCGAACAGGTGGTCCACCTCAAATGGGACGCACCGGCCTTCTCGCCCCGGGGCAACTCCCTCGTGCTTCCCGCCTTTCAAGCCATCGAACTGCTGCGCGATTACCGCCGGGCCGAACAGGCCATCGCCAAGCGCTGGGCCACGCCCTTTCGCCTGCTCAAGGTGGGCGGCGCGTTCGGCCAGAAGATGGTGATGCCGGACCAGCGGATGCTCGAACAGGTTCGCGACATGGTCAACAAGATGGACATGAAAAGCGGCCTGGTGGTCCCGTTCTACGTCAACGTCGAAACCCACGGCACCGATGGCCAGGTCCTCAACGTCGAGGACAAGGTCAAAGAGGTGAAGGAAGACATCGTGGTGGCCCTGGGGCTGTCACGCTCGCTGGTGACCGGAGACGGCCCGAATTTCGCCACCGCCTCGGTGAGCATGCAGAAGATGATGGTCATGATCCGCGAGATCAAACAGGCCGCACGCAAGCTCCTCGACTGGGTGTTCGACGACTGGATGGAGCTGAACGGCCACGGCGACAAAAGCATCCAGTTCATCTTCAACGACCTCGACCCCAGCGACGCGGTCGATTTCAAGAAGCTCCTCATCGAACTCTACGACCGCAAGCTCATCAGCCGCTCCAGCCTTCAGCTCAAGATGGACCTGGACCCGGACATCGAGGCCGCCAACCGCGAGACCGAACGTAAGCAGATCGACCTGATGGACGAGAAGCAGGTGAAGCCGGTGGTGGATATGGTCGTCTCCGGCATTCTCAGCGTGCCTCGCGCCCGGAAGATGCTCGGGATTCCGGCCGAGGACGATGAACCCACGGCGGAGGCGGCATTGGTCTGGTCGGGCGACCTGGAGTCCACAGGTGACGCGGCCGTGTGCGACGAGTGTAGCCACTTCATTGCTGACACCAACCACTGCCGGGTCCACAACAGCGAGCGCACCTTCGACGCCCCGGCCTGTCGCTTCATCGACCGCCGGGAGCCCCGCTGATGCCATCGGACCAGAAGCAGCGCATCCAGGACGCCACCCTGAAAAGCCTGACGGCCCGCAACCGCTACAACGACCAGGTCACGGCCCAGCTCACCCAGGCGCTAAAACAGGCCGAAGACGAGGTCGCCCGCGCCATTCTCCAGTACCGCTCCCTCGGTTCCCTGCCGGACAACAAGCTCGCCGCGCTCAAGGGGCTGGAAAAGCTCCAGCTCGAACTCGACGACACCATGAAGCGGCTCAAGCGGGAGCAGACCCTGGTCTTTCGCAAGACGACCAAGGACTCCTTCAAGCTCGGTATCCAGCAGGGAATCGGAGAGCTCGCCGACGCGGCGCTGCCGTTCTACGCCGATCTGAAGCCCGAAGGCATCGACAAGCTGGCCACCAAGGTGTTCACCATCGTCGACACCAATGCCCTCGACTTCATGGCGCAGTACAACCTCACGCTCGCCGGTGACGTTCACCGCGAACTCGCAGGCGGGATCAAGCGCACCATCCTGAATGGCATCGCCACGGGCAAGGGAGCCGACGACATCGTCCGGGACATGGGCAAGGTGATCGTCGACAAGGGTTCCTTTCGCCAGGCCGGAAGCCGGGTGTTCAGCAAGGCCCAGTACCGCATGGAGATGATCGCCCGCACCGAGGTCCTCCGCGCCCACAACATGGGCAGGCTCAAGTTCCACGAGCGGGTCGGCATCCAGAAACTGGAATGGCTGGCCATGGAGGACGAGCGCATGTGCCCGGTCTGCGGCGGCCTGGACGGCAAGACCTTTCCCATCGACAAGTTCCCCCAGCAACCCGCGCATCCGCACTGCCGCTGCACAAATATCGTGGCCTGGCCGATGACCGTCTGCGGCAGCGAGATGGCCGCCAAGGCAGCCGCCCAGGCATCGCAGGGGGACGCCTGCATTCTCCCGCCCCATGTGCTGGAAGGCATGGCCGACGCCCAGGCCAAGGAGAACGCCAAGCTCAAGAGCGCCTTTGAAAACGGCGACATCGCCGACCTCGGTTCGCTGACGGTCAAACAGCTCCAGACCCTGGCGAAACAAAACGGCGTGGCCATTGCCCGGACCAAGGCCGATTTCATCAAGCTGCTCGATCTGGCCGAACCGGGGATCGATCACGGCGACCTGGCCGGAGCGGCACTCAGCGCCAAGCTCAAGGAACACAAGATCGGCCTGCTGCGGACCAAGGAAGAACTGGTCGATTTGCTCGGGCTGAAGCAGACGGAACTCAAACAGGCCAAGCTGCTCGCCGCCCAGATGGCAAAGATCCCTCCCGCCGAGGGGCTGGAGGGCATGACCGCCCAGCAGCTCAAGGAGATGGCGAAGGAGAACGGCATCTCCCTCAATATGACCAAACAGGAGACCATCGAGCTGCTCGACAAGCTGGAGCCCGGCGTGGATCACAGCGGCCTGATGGGCAAGGAACTCGCGGCGGCCAAACAGAAGCACGGCATCGGCATCCTCAAGAACAAACAGCAGCTCGTCGAGGCGCTACAGAAGAAGGCCGGTGCCGACATGGCCGAGTCGGTCAAGAAAAAGGCGGTCGACGAGGCCAAGCAGAAGTTGATCCTGAAACAGAAAACGGCCCTCGAAGACGCCGCCAAGGCCGTGGTCGTTCCCGACACGCCGACCGGCTACAAGGATTTCCTCGACGCGATTGCCAAGGCGGAACAGGCGGTTTCCGGCGGCACCGATCTGCCCCAGGAACTGCTTGCGGCCCACAGCAAGGAAATCGCCCTCAAAAAACAGCTCTTCCAGGATCAGGTCGGCAAACTGAAATCGGCGGAGCTCAAGACGCTCGCCAAGGAGACCAAGGTCCAGTATTGGCAGTGGGCCAACAAAGACGAGCTAACCACGCTCTTCACCGAGACCGATCCCGCGAAAATCAAAGCGGTTCAGGCCAGCATCGACACCAAGCACGCAGCCTGGGCCGAAAAACATGGCGGCAAGAAGAAAACCGCACCGGCCAAGCCCGCCACGCCGAAGAAAGAGCCACCGAAACCGGCTCCACAACCGAGCCCAGTCAAGCCACCCGAGCCCAAGATCGGCAAGAAAGGCGCAGAGTTCGCCACCGTCGATACCGCGTGGCAGCAGAAGGGTCTGCCTTCGAAGTTCAAGAAAACCGGCAAGGCCGTTGTCGGCGGGGCACACGAAAAGGAGTTCTGGACCGACGAGCACGGCGACAAATGGCTGTTCAAGCCCATTGGCCGCAAGGATGACGAGTTCATCGCCTTCGGAGAGGAAGCCGCCTACAAGATCGGTCGCCTGATCGACCCTCATTCCATCGAGGTGCGCACCATCCAATTGAACGGTCGCACCGGCTCCATCCAGAAATGGCGCACCGATCTGCGGGACGACTTCGATTTTCGCAACATCCTGCCCCAGGATCTGACCACCATCGAACTGGAGCAGATCCAGCGCGAGCATGTGGTCGACTGGCTGATCGCCAATCACGACGGACATTCCAAGCAGTTCATCCGTTCCCGGGACGGTCGCGTCTACGGCATCGACAAAGGCCAGGCATTCAAGTTTCTGGGCCAGGACAAGCTCTCGCTCGACTATCACCCCAACGGCGTCTGCGGCGAGGAAGAGCCGTTTTACAACAAGGTCTTCCGGGCGGCCAAGGAAGGGAAGGTGCGGGTCGATCCGAACGCGACCCTTCGCTACATCCAGGAGGTCGAAAAGATCGCCGACGAGGATTACCTCGATCTGTTGCGACCCTACGCCGAGGGACGGTTCGCCAAGGACCCGGCCGGGCTGCGGCATTTTTACGACCTGGCCCTGGAGCGGAAACACAATCTCCGGAGGGACTTCGAGGGCTATTACGCCGATGTGCTGGGGGATCGGGGCTTCCGTTTCGACAAGCTGAGCGCCGCTACCGGCAAGAACAAGCTGCTCTCCTCCGCCGAGGAAGCCTTGGTCGAGGAGGCCCGCAAACTCGGCTGGCAGGGCAAGACGCTGCCCTTCGACAGCGGCGACGTGGAGGACCAGAACGCGCTGATCTTCACCGAGAGCTTCAAGGGGAAGAAGCGCACTGTGGTCAAGATGAAGATCCGGCCGGACACGGACCGCCGCATCGACGAGGTGCTACGCAGGTATGTGCAGACGGCGGCCGGGGAAAAGGGACAACCACTGGTCGAAGACAGCTTCTTTCCGACGATTCTGGACGCCGTCAAAAACGTCAATTTCCACGTGGGCGACGGCAAGTACAACCGGACCAAGATCGACAAGGCCCTGCGCCTGCGCAAGAAACTGGAGACCCTGCAAAAGAGCGCCGACCCCAAGGTCAAGGAGATGGCGGACCATTATCTGAAATGGGTCAAGGAGATCGAAGAGTCCGTCGACTGGGACCGGGCCACCAACGGCGTATTCGAGCAGTACCTGCCCAAGCTCGACGCGCAGAAACCCAAAGAGAAACCGCCGTTCAAGGTGGAACGCGGCAAGGTGACCCACACCAAGCGCAGGATCGGTTCCGGCACCATTACCGTCGAGGCCGACGACATCGACAACCGGACGCTGTTCAATCAAAACTCCCGCATGCAGGACGGGCACCAGTACACCGTCACCTTCGAGGACGGCACCCGGGTCCGCTATCGCCCCTGGTCGGACACCAACCTCTATGCCCAGCGCGGCGAGATGGAAATGATCCTGGACGGCGACGCTACCCCCGGACGGGTCGAGGCGATGCTGGAAAAGCTCGAACAGCTTGGGATCGATACCCGGGTGGCCACGGCGGAAAACGCGGAGCAGATGTACCTCGAAAAGCTCGCCTACATCCGCAAGACCGACAAGAGCGCCGACTACAAACGACTGCAGAAATCCCTCGACGACCGCAATGCCACCACCACCGAGCGGGTCCAGGCCCTGCGCGGCTATTGGCAAAAGGAGCTGGGCGTCCAGGACATCACCCAGCTTTCCGGATACAACCCGCTGGGCGAATATCAGGCGGGTTTCCTAGACCGCGACGCCAAGGGCGGATACCGGCACCAGTTCCGGTTCGATATCACCGAGGAGGACCTGGAAAAACAGATGAAGGGCTATTCGCTGGTCCACGATCTGACCAACGGCGAGAGCATGTCCGGCTTCATCGACTTGATCATGGAGAACAACGGAGCCATGGTCAGCACAGTCGAGAAAATGCGCATGGGCGTGGCTCCGGGCGGAATGTCTCCGGTGGCCGATATGCAGACCGGCGGCGCGAGCTATTTCTTCACCCGGATCAAGAAGCAACCGGCCAGCGACGCCTCACCGGCCCTCTACTTCAAGAAACAGATGCTGCGGCGCATGGACGCCATCAGCTATGACCATGACGCCTACGGCAAGGTGATTGACGACTACGTGCAGCGCAACCGGGGAGCCAGCATCGATGATTGGAAGCGGTTCTCGCAGCGCCATGGCAACGAAACCATCTTCAAATATTCGGTGACGCTGCTGGACAACATCGAGTTCATCGTGGCCAGAAGCGACAACGAACGGCGGGAGATCATCCAGAGTTTCACCCGGCGTGGCATCAAGAAACTGCCCGACGGGCGCAAGGTGGAGGATATCGTCCATACCTCGCAAAGCTGGAGCAAACGCAAACAATGACCATGAAGGACTTTATCGAACAGGAGAAACGGCGGCTGCAGGAATCGCTGCACTGGTTCAACAGCCGGGGCAGCCGCATGACGGTCAGAGAATCCGGGGATCTCTTTCTGGACACCCTGGTGGACAGCTTCACCGTTACCCGGATCGCACCCCATTTCGACGCTGCTGGCAACCATCTGCGCACCGATTTCTGGCTGTTGTGGAAGGCACTCGGTTACGACGAGGGTTTTCAGCACGCCCACACCATCAAAGTGGTCGATGTCCGGGTCGAAGACACCCTGATGGCCGAACATGACGGCAAGGAGGCCGAAGGCTGGCTGATTGTCGAGCTGACCGACGATCTGGGCCGGATTCACCATGTCGAAATGATGGAGCCGGTCTCGGAGCCCGAACTCGCGGCGGACTGGCAACGCTGGATCGCCTACCGTCAGAAAAACGCCGAAAGATTCCACCGGATCGACGCCCAGCTTCTAGCCGAGCATCTCCGGATCGCGGAGGACTGGTCATGAAACTGCGCTATATGATTGACTCGATAATGGCTGACCGGCAAGCCACCGCCCCGGAATACGTGCCCGTGGGCGTCTGGGTTCAGGGGCCGGGTCCCGGTCTGGATGTGGAGATGTACTACCTCGACCGGGGGCCGAACGGGCTTGCCGACCGCAAGGACGAGGCCGCCTGGGTGGTCAACCGTCTGGTCGAGGCCGAGGCCACCTCGCTTCCGGCGAATTTTCTCGAATATCACCGGCTGTCCCGCTCCCCCTATGACGGGGTCTTTTCCGAGATCACCGAGAGCGACGAATACCCCTCCCTCGACGCCTGCGGCAAGGCCGTTCTGGCCCGGCTGAACCCCACCCGCTGAATTTCTCCGTCACCCTCCGACACATCGCCGACGCTTCCGGTAAGTAACCGCTGAACGCTCCCCGCAGGTCGCGGAGAGCACAGAAAACTGACCGGAGACGTTGATGGAACTGTTCGCCACAGACCTGGAAAGGCTGGCGTTTCTACTGGAGGCCGATGCGGCGCTGACTCTCGATCCCGATGCGCTTGGGACCGAGGCCGCCGAACAGTCCGCTCCTGAAGAGCTCCCTCCCGAGAAACGCCCCAAGTACATCACCAACTACATCGGCAGTAAGCAGAAGCTCGTCGACTGGATCTGGAAGCATACCCCGGAAGGCGTTGGCACCGTGCTCGACGCCTTTTCGGGGTCTGCGGTCGTGGCCTACATGTACAAGACCAAGGGCCTCCAGGTCATCGCCAACGACCGGCTCCGCTACTGCCACCACGCCGCCAAGGCGATCATCGAGAACAACTCGGTTCGCCTGAGCGAGGACGAGATCGAAGCGCTTCTGGCCGACAACGCCAAGGCGGGCAGCTTCGTCCAGGACAACTTCAAGGGCATCTTCTTCGCCAAGGGCGTCCATGCGCTGATCGACACCATCCGCGCCAACTGCGACAAGCTCTCCGGCTTCAAGAAAGACATCGCCCTGTTCGGCCTCGGCAAAACCTGCATGAGCGGCAAGGGCGGTTTCGGCCACTTCTCGTCGTCCACCGACTATGGCCGCCGCCAGGACACCCCCGACGAGTTCAAGGATCGTCTGCGCAAGAATCTGCAGCGTATCAACGCCCTGGTCTTCGACAACGACAAGGAGAACAAGGCATACCGGCATGACATCAACGACCTGCTGCCGAAAGCCAAGGCGGATCTGGCCTACTTCGATCCGCCCTACGCCACCGAGTTTTCGACCACCAACTACGAGCGGGCCTACCACTTTGTGGAGGGGCTCATGACCTATTGGGAAGGGCTCGAAATCAAGGCCGACACCAAGGTCAAGTATTACGAGACCGACCACAAGACCGTCACCAAGGCCAACGCCAGCGAATTCTTCCAGACCTTTCTCGGCAATGCCAAACACATTCCGCACTGGCTGATTTCCTACCGCGATCACGCCTATCCCAACGAGCAGGAGATGAAGCGGATCATCGGCTCCTTCGGCAAACAGAGCCGGATGAAGTCCAAGGATCACCACTACGCCATCACCTCCAAGCACGGCGAGGCTTCCAACGCCAAAGAACGTCTGTTCGTCTGCGCTCCCGGGGCCAAGGCCAGCGCCGAACGGGAGGAGAAACCCGTTCCGATGGCCGCCGCAGCGAACTTCCACACCAGCATTCCCGTGGACATCCGGCTGGGTGAAGGCGAACGCCTCGCGACCGAGGCCATGGATGTCGGTTCGGCGGGCGACCCCCAGTTCAGCTTCGTGCTCTGCCGAACCGGGACCAACAAGAACGGCGACCACTTCACCGCCGAGGAGTTGTCCGGTCGGCATATGACGGCCGTGAACAAGAAGGTCGATCTGCAGCATTCGCAGGAGTTCAACGACATCGTCGGCGGCATCGTCGCCGCCGACTACCTGGAGGACGACAACGGGGGCCGCGTGGAATGCGTGGGCGAGCTGTACGTCCACGACACCCCGGCCGCCCGGCTGGCCTACAAGCTGATGAAGCGCGGGATCATCTCCCAGGTCTCCATGGAGTGCGACTATCAGGAAGGCGAATGTTCGGTCTGCCATAAGCGCTTCCAGAACAAGGCCGACTACTGCACCCACCTGCGCAAGTTCAAGGGCCGTGATTTCAATGGCCAACCCGTTTTCGAGATTCTGCACGGCGTCACTTTCACCGGACTGGGGCTGCTCGACCGCAAGGGCGCGGACGAGAACGCCAGGATTCTGCAGGTGGCGTCCCTTCAGAGCCAGCCCGACCAATCCCAACCCGAAGGAGATTCCATGATGGAAGACAAAACCAAACCCACCGATGACCAGGCCGTCGAAGCGGCCAAGAAGAAACCGGCCCAGCAGGAAGGCGATCCTGCCCGCGTTACCGACCTGGAAAAGGAAAACCGGCAGCTCAAGGCCGAGGTCGCCGAGCTGCAGAAACGCGTCCAGGAACTGGAAGCCGAACAAAAGGCGGCCGCCTGCCGCTCCCGGGCCAAAAAGCTGCTCACCCGTCTGGAGAAACAAGGGCTCTCCTTTGCTTCCGAGGAGGACCGGGAAGCCGAACTTAAACGCCTGGCCGAACTGTCCGACGAAGCCTTCGCCGCCACCGAGGCTGCTTACGAGCGCCTGCCTAAATCGGCAAAAGCGGACAAGGACAAGGAGGAGAAACCCGCCGACAGCGACCAGGGCGGCAAGCCCGCCGCCAAAGCATCGACGGAAACCCCGCTACGCAGCGACGCCGGTGTCCGGCCCCACGATGTGGACGACCGCAAGGTATCGCTCGAGGACCGCCTGCGCGACGGGTTCATGGCCGCTTACCGCAACCGTGTCGGCGAGGACTCTCCCGAACACTCGGAAATCAACGCATAAGGAGGAAACACCATGTCATTCATCAATCCGTGTCACCGCAGCCTCGCCTATGGCGACGGCCACATCCAGGGCGACGGCCAGCTCGGCCAGGTGGTCCGCGTGGTCGGCGACGACCTGTTCGCCGTCAACACCGATCCCACCAAGCGCTCCTTCGGCATCCTGATCAAGGACTACGCCGGTAGCGAAATGCCCGGCATCTACTGTGACGGCGGCGTCTACGAGACCGACGCCTTCGAAGGAACCGTCGTCGCCGGAGACGACCTGAAAGTTTCAGCGGGCGGTCGTCTGACCAACGGCGTCGCGGCCGGAGAGCACGTCGTCGCCCACGCCATTTCCGTACAGAGCGGCGTCCTCAAATTTCGCCTGCTCGTCTAACCCAAGGAGCCAACGCACATGAAAACCAATCAGTTGAAGATCCACTCCCAGGAGTACATGGAAACCATGGCGCGGCTCATGAGCGAGGCTCTCGAGTCGCCCGAAGGCATGCGGGCGCTTGCCGCCGCCATCGCCGCGCCCATCGAACAGGAGATCAAACGCAAGGAGATCTCCTCGCTGCTGCTCACCAAGCACACGCTGCCCAAGGGCGAACGTCCGGTCTACCAGAAGAAACCGACCGTCAAGGCCCACTGGATCAGCAAGGACGGCGACGCCCAGGAGCAGGAGGTGGGCAAGGACGAGGTCGAGTTCCCCACCAACCGCATCCACTCCAACCCGATGGTGGACGTTTCCGTTCTCAAGAACGGCAACATTGGCACGCTGATGGACATCCAGACCAGCGCCGCCGACGCCATCCGCAAGGAGATGGATCGCCGCACCATCTCGGTACTCTCCTCGGCCATCCCGGCGACCAACACCATCGAGGTCACCGGCGATTTGCTCACCGAGGAGGCACTGAACGAGGCCATCTCGATCATCGAGGACCTGGAGCTGTCGGTGAAGTACATCGTCATGCGCGGCCGCCGGTTCAACGACATGCGCGGCTGGAACCTCGATCCCCAGACCAAGCTCGAGCTGCGCCAGAAGGGGGTCATCAAGAACTACGGCACCGGCGGCATTCTGTTGACCGCCTCCATGCCGCTGGACGAGATCATCATCGTCCCGGATGAAGAGGTCGGAAAGATGCCGGTGCGCGAAAACCTGAAGACGGAGTCCATCGATCAGAAGACCCGCTTCAAGACCGGCTGGCTGGTGTGGTCCGAAATCGGCCAGGGCATTACCCGCCCTGACATCATGGCCAAGGTCAAACTGGTTCCGTAATCTTAGGAGGTGACGTGAGATGAATCGAATCAAGAACATCCGTCCCGGCGTTCTGGTGATCCCCGACGCCGGGCTGAAACTCAAGCCCGGCCAGGTGGTCGAGGTGGAACGCCTCACCAAGCAGATCCAGGCGGCGCTCAAGAACGGCCGCCTGGCCATGGCCGACAAACCGAAGCAGGAACCGCTCGCCCCTCCAGAGCCAGACCAGGACGCGGAACCGGTGGACCTGAGCAAGCTCTCCGCCACCGACGCCATCTCCAGGGTCAACGAGGAAGCCAATCCGGAGACCCTCAAGGGCTACATGGAAACCGAAAAACGCCGCACGGTGATCGACGCGCTCAAGAGCCGTCTGGAGGGTCTGCAAGGTGCTGCTGAGTGACCTGATCGCCGACCTGCGGCTCGACCTGTCCGATCCGGGCGCATCTCTCTTCGAAGGCCCGACTCTGGAGAGATGCGTCCGGAAGGCCGTTTTCCGGGTCGGCCGTGACCTCGACCAATCGCTGACGGTCACGGCCGGAGAGATCACCCCCGATCCCACCGGCGAGGTCCGCGAGCTTCTGGTGATCATGGCGCAGATCCACGCCTGCCAGGTCATGCGTTCGGCCACCGCCAACGCCTTCTCCTTTTCCAGCGGCGACAAGCGGGTGGACAAAACCGGCCAGCCCGGCCACTGGGCCAAGCTTGAGGCCGATCTGCTCGCCGACTACCGGCAGCGGCTCACCGAGCTGCGTCCGGCCACCCAGCTCGACCAGGAAGCCTACATCCTGACCCCGAGCGGCCTTACGCCGGTCATCTACGAACAAGGGATCGATCTCGATGTTGTTGAATGACCGGGAGCGCGCCGAAGCCGTGGCCGACGTTGCCCGGCTGATCCTCTCCTCGGGCCAGACTGCACGCGTCCTGCGCGTGGTTCCCGGCGAGCGGCTCTACGGCACCGACGATGCCGAATACACGGAAATCTCCGTCATCCCCCTCGAACTGAACGAAACCCCGCCGGAGGAGCTGAGCGGCAAGATCGACGCGCTCGCCAGCGTCCTTCCGGATGCCGATGTGCGGGGTGAAGACCGTTTGGCCGCAGACCGGGAAACCTATCGCATACAGAGTGTGGAAGAAGAACACTTCTTCGGCACAGTCACCCACAAGAACCTGCAACTGGTGAAGCTCAATGGGCGTTAGGCGAACCGGTGACTGGGACAAGGCCCGCGCCAAGCTGACCACCGGCATGGGGCCGCGCCTGGCCACGGCCCTGCGTCAGGCCACGATCCGCAACGCCCTTTTTCTGGTGCGCGAGATCCAGCGGGGGATTCGCTCCCAGGCCCCGGGCGGACAGGCCTTCGTGAAACTCGCCGAAAGCACCATCGAGCGCAAAGGCTCCAGCAAGGCGCTCATCGACACTGGCTTTCTCGTCAACGCCATCACCCAGAAGATCATGGCCGACAAGGCGTTCGTCGGCCTGCTGCGTGGCACCGTCAACAAGGACGGGGAAGACATGGTGAACATCGGTGCCGTCATGGAGTACGGGGCCACCATCAAACATCCGAACGGCGCGACCATCATCATCCCCGCTAGACCCTTTCTGCATCCGGTGATGGAGAAGTACCGCGAACAGATCCTCCAGAACTATCGCGAGGCGATCCGCTCCACGCTTTGAGCCTCCGACACATCGCCAGTGCTTCCGGTAAGTAACCAAGCAGAAAACGGAGGCGTCCCTTGAGCACGATACAGACCGTCACAGAAACCCTGATCCGCCTGGCCAAACAGGCCATCCACCCGGACACCGTGCTGGTGTTCCCGGATGACCTGTTCGAGGTCCAGCGTACCCCCAGCGTCATCCTCCAGGGGCCGAAGCTGGCGGAAGACCGTTTCCGCCGCAGCCAGAGCCGCCTGTTCGAGAAGAATGTCGCGGAGCTGAGTTTCGAGGAGTGCCGGTTTCCCCGTCTCTATCACCTCGATTTCGACCTGGTGGTGACCGTGGACCGGGAGGCCGAACTGCTTGGTTTTCACGAATCGGTGTCGCGGTTCCTCCAGCTTTACCCGGAGATCGCCATCGCCGACCAGGGCAGCCTGAACCTTACCGAACTGGTTCCTCTGGGCGGCCTGGCCCGGGTGAACCTCTCCAACCTCCGGCAAAGCTCCGGACGCATCCGCATCGAATCCTGCCCGGTGTACGACGGCGACCTGCACGACGGTCGGCTGATCCGGGACCGGACCTTCCAGTTTCACGGCGACGTGACAGAGCAACGAACCATTCAACCGTAAAGGAGAACAACCGTGATCGAGATCAGAAACCTGCAGTTCCAACCCCTGACGTTCAACCTCTCCGGCCAGGGAACCCTTCACCTCGGGCCGCGAGAACGCAAGAGCATCGCCCGCAAGGACCTCTCCGCCGAGATCAAGACCGCCGGAAAACGCGGCCTGGTGCGCATCACCGACCTGACCGGCGGCGCGGAACCGGAACCGGAAAAGCCCACGGCAACCGATGACGCCGCAGCCGATGAGGCCAAGACCACCAGCAAGCGGAGGAAATAACCATGCCGACCTATCTATCGCCCGGGATTTACACCCGGGAAACGGACTTCAGTTTCTATGTGAAGCAGATCTCGACCTCGTCGGCTGCCATGGTCGGAGTGGCCGAGAAAGGCCCGATCAACAAGCCCGTGCTGGTGACGAGCTGGGAACAGTTTATCAACCGTTTCGGCTCCTATATCAACGAAAGCTATCTGGCCTACGCCGCACGGGCGTTTTTCGACAACGGCGGGTCGGTCCTCTACGTCACCCGCATCGCCCATCTCACCGACTCCACCGACCGGGACACCCTGACGGCGCTCAAATCTTCCATCGTGCTGCAGAACCGGGAGGCGACGCCCGCCGACGCCCTGCGGATCGAGGCCGTGAACGAAGGCGTCTGGGGCGACCGACTCTCCATCTCCATCGAGGACGGTTCTCTCGATCCGGCCAACCATTTCAACCTGGTGGTCCGGCACAAAGGCGATGTGGTCGAGGTGTTCAAGGATCTGAGCATGGACGAGACGCTGCCGAACCATGTGGAGCTGGCGATCAACGACCGCTCGGATTTCATCCTGGTCCAGGATCTGGCCGCAGCAATGGGAACGCCCAGCGACCGTCCGGCATTGGGCGTGTTCACGCTCAGCGGCGGCGACAATGGTCTGACCGATCTGGCCGATGCGGACTTCATCGGCGATCCCTCGCAGCATACCGGCCTCTATGGCTTTGACGAGATCGACGCCCTGAACCTGCTGATGGTCCCCGGCGTCACGACGGTGCCGGTGATCAACGCCGGAATCGCCTATGCCGAGGGGCGCAAGGATCTGCTGTTCATCGCCGACACGCCCATGCACCTGGAGCCGCTCGAAGCGGTAGATTTCCGCAAGGGACAAGGGATGTACAGCCACGCGGCCTTCAACTCCTCCTACGCGGCGCTCTACTACCCCTGGCTGGAGATCAGCGATCCGGTCAACTCGCGCAAGAAGCTGGTGCCGCCCTGCGGCGCGGTGGCGGGATGCATCGCCCGCAGCGACCAGAAGACCAACGTCTGGAACGCGCCCGCCGGTATCGACCGTGGCCGCATCTTCAACACGCTCTCCCTGGCCTACAAGACCAGCCGTGGCGAGCGCGATGTGCTCTATCCGGAAGGGGTCAACGTCATCGCCGTGTTCCCCGACACCGGCATCAACATCTGGGGCCAGAAGACGCTGCAAAGCCAGCCCTCGGCCGTGGACCGCATCAACGTGCGCCGTCTGATGATGTTCATGGAGGAAGCCATCTCGGAATCCTCCCGCTTCGTGGTGTTCGAGCCGAATCATCCCCAGACCTGGCGTGCCCTCGGCCGCCTGATCAACCCCTTCCTGCAGGACATCAAGGACAAGGGTGGCCTCTACGACTTCGCATTCCAGTGCGACGAGGAGACCAATACCCCGGCGGTCATCGACCGCAACGAAATGGTGGCCCGCGTGTTCGTCAAGCCGACCAAGACGGCGGAGTTCATCGAGCTGAACTTCATCCTGACCAGCACCGGCGCGGACTTCAAAGAAATCATCTAACGGGAGAACACGGCTATGAGAAGCGGAAACATGCCCAAGAGCCTTTACCAGAACTGGCAATTCGCCATCGAGGTAAATGGCTTCGACGTGGCCCTGTTCCACAAGGGACAGGAGCCAAAAACAGAATTCGAGGAAGTGGCCTTTGCCCCGGCCGGTTCGATGTTCGACCAAAAGGTGGCAGGGCGGGTCAAGTTCGAGGACATCACCCTCGAGAAAGGCAACCTGCAGGACGGCTCCGACGAGGCGGCCCGCGAATGGATCAAGAAACAGGTGGACGTGAACGCCGTCACCGGCGGTCTTCCGGCCGACTACATGCGCGACATCGACGTTGTCCGCTACGACCGCACCGGCAACGAGACCCGCCGCTGGACCCTGCACGGTGCCTGGGTGAAGGCGCTCGAATACGACGAGCTCGAAGGCGGCAACACCGAGAACACCATCGAGAAGCTCACCATCTGCTTCCAATACTGGACCTAAACCGGAGGATCGACCATGTACAGCTTTGAACTGCCAAGCGGCACTGAACTCGAGCTTCGGGAAATGACCGGGGCCGAGGAAGAACTGCTCACCAACCAGCGCCTGATCCGTTCCGGAGAGGCGATCAACCAGGTGCTCCGCAACTGTTTCGTCCGGCTGGGCGAGAAGACCGATCCCGATCTCGCCGAGGTGATGAACCTGCTCTCGGGTGACCGGCTGTTCGCCCTGGTCCGCCTGCGCCAGATTTCCCTCGGCGACGAGGTGGAGCTGGAGCTGAGCTGCCCGAACAGCGCCTGCCGCATGAGCAACTTTGTGACCATCAATCTCGAGGATCTCAAGGTCACCCCCTACGGCGAGGAGCGGGAGTTCGCCTTCAAGCTGCCCGGCTCGAAGAAAACCGTGCGCTTCGGATATCTCGACGGCCACAAGGAAAAGCGTCTGGCCAGCCTGCGCGAGCCCAACATCAGCTCGGCCATGCTCATCCGCGTCCTCGACATCGACGGCAAGGCTCCCTCCAAGAAGAGCCTGGCGGAAATGTCGATGCGCGACCGCAACGTGCTGCGGCAGGAGATGTCGCGGGTCGACGCGGGAATCGACACCTCGGTCGAGACCGAATGCGATGGCTGCGGCACCAAGATCCGTACCCGCCTGGAGGCCGAACCGGCTTTTTTGTTCCCCGGAGTTCGCTTGTAAGCGACGCATTCTTTCTCGCTTACGGCGGACTGCACTGGGGCTGGTCGGAAACCCGCTCGCTGCCGCTCAGGGTCCGGCGTCAGTTCGTCGAGGCCCTCGAGCGGCAGCTTGATTTTGAACGTGAGCAAACGGAACGGCGATAGATGAACGGCGATCTCGGACTGGGCATAGTGGTATCGATGAAGGATGCGTTCTCGCAGAACGCGCAGCGCATCCGTGGTTCCATGATGGACCTCGATTCCACCGTGGCGGATGCCAGCGAGCGGATGACCCGCAACCTGGACCGCATCCAGCAAGGATCCATGATGCTGGGGGCGGGACTGGCCCTGATGGCGGTGCCCGCCGCCCTGGTCGCCTCCACCGCCGCGACCCAGAAGGCCCTGGGCGAGCTGGCGTCCCTTGGCGTGCAGGACCTCCGGGCCATCGAGGACGCCGCAGAATCCTTCGCCAACCAGTGGTCCGGTGCCGACAAGGCCGCGTTCATCACCGCCACCTACGACGTGAAATCGGCCCTGTCCAACCTCAGCGACGAGGCGGTGGGCGTCTTCACCTCCATGGCCGCCATGACCGCTAAGGCGACCAAGGCCACCACCCAGGAGATGGTCGGCACCTTCACCACGGCCTACGGGATCTTCAAGCCCATCATGGCCGACATGAACGACATGGAATGGGCGACCGCCTTTTCCGGAGCCATGGCGCAGACCGTGGCCTCGTTCAAGACCAACGGCACCCAGATGGCCGACGCCATCAAGAACATCGGCGCGGTGGCGGCCGCGAGCAACATTCCCCTGAACGAGCAGCTCGCCGTGCTCGGCCAGCTCCAGACCACCATGCCCGGCTCCGAGGCGGGCACGCTGTACAAGGCGTTCATCATGAAGGCGGCCGAGGCCGGTGACGAGCTTGGCCTGTCCTTCACCGACACCAGTGGCCGTCTCAAGGGCGTGGTTCCCATCCTGCAGGAGATCAAGCGCCAGTTCCCCGATCTCTCCAACGCCGCCGCCCAGGTGAAGCTGAAGAAGGCCTTCGGTTCCGACGAGGCGGTCAAGTTCCTGCTGCAGATGTCGGCGGGCATGGAGAGCCTCGAAGGCAATATCCAGTCGGTGGGCCGAGCCATGAAGACCGGCACGGCGGTCACCGAACAGATGGCCGACGCCATGAACCAGGACATCGGAGCCCGGTTTCTGCTCCTGCGCCAGCAGGTGGCCAACCTCAGCGAAATCCTGGGTCGCACTCTGCTACCGGTGGTCACCCCGATGATCAACGGTGTCTCCCGTTTCATTCTGTTCCTGCAACGCATGGCCAAATCGATGCCGGGCGTGACCCGGGTAGTCCTTGGATTATCCATGGCCCTCGGCACCATTCTGGTCGTGGCTGGAGCCGTCACCGCCGCCGTGGGCATGGTGGGACTCATGCTTCCAGCCATCAAGGCCGGGTTCGTGGCTATCAGCGCCGCGCTGGCCGGGGTGGGTTCGGCGGTTGCGACCTATTTCTTGCCCGTCACCGCGATCATCGCGGGTGTGATCTTGTCGGTGTATCTGCTCAAACGCGCCTGGGAAACCAACTTCGGCGGCATTCAGGAGATCATCACCGGGGCCTGGAACAAGGTCTCGCTGGTCTTCCAGGGGATCAGAGAGCTGGTGGGCTCTCTCAGCGGCGGCGTCGGGCAGATGTCGGCCGAACTGGCACAGAAGCTCGAATCCGCCGGGCTGTTGGGCTTCGTGGTCACCGTCTTCAAGGCCTATTACCGCGTTCGCGAGGCCCTGGCCGGATTGTGGGGCGCGTTCTCCCATGCCTTTGGCCGCATCCGCGCCATCCTCGAACCAACCGTCCGCACACTGATGAGCGCCTATGCGGCACTGGCCAGCGCGGTCTTTTCAGTGGTGGAGATCTTCGGCGTGGCCGCCAGCGCCACCGACGGGTCGTCCTGGCGCACCTTCGGCACGGTTATCGGCACCGTCGCCGGTGTGCTTCTGCAGGGGCTGGCATTCGCGCTGAAGATCGTGGCCTGGAACCTGTCGCTCATCGTCCGAGCCCTGGCGGTGGTGGTGCGCAGCGTGGTCTGGGTCGGCAAGATCATCGTCGGGTCCCTGATCGGAGCGACCAAGTTCATCTACAAGTTCCTGCTGCCCGTGCGCATGATCGGCGAGGCCTTCGTGGCCGCCGGGAAGATCGTCTATGCGGTCTGGCAGGTACTGACCGGCGACATCTCCCTGCTGGACGGTCTCAAGGCCGTTGGCGGAGCGGTCTACGATTTTCTTGCCACCCCGTTCCGCTGGGCGCGGGATGTGGTGGTCGGTGTCTGGAATTTCATTTCCGGGATATTCACCTCCATCGGACGCCTGGTGGCCGACGCCTCTGGACAGATCGGCCAGGCGATTCTGAATCTGCCGATCATCAGCACCCTGCGGGAGCTGTTTGCCACCGTGCGCTCCTTCTTCGCCGGGGACACCACCTTCTTCGAGGCGGGCAAAAAGCTGCTGATCACCCTGGGCGAAGGGATCTGGTCGGCGGTGACCTATCCCTTCACCATGCTCAAGAACGTCCTGGGCAAGCTGCGCAATCTGCTGCCATTCTCCGATGCCCGCGAGGGACCACTCGCCAGCCTGACCGTCTCCGGTTCCGCGCTGCTCAAGACCCTCGCCGACGGCATGAGCCTTACCCAGTCGCTGCCTGCAAAAGTGTTCGGCTTCGCCGCTCGCGGGATTCTCTCGGCCGCTGCGGGAGCCTGGCAGCAGATCAAGACGGCAGGCGGAAACCTCATGGACGCCGCCTCGGCTCCCTTCCGGATGGCTGGAAAACTCTGGGATGGGTTGACCTCCGGGGCTCAAACCGTCGCGGCCAAGGCCAGTGCCATCTTCGGCGGTCTCAAACAATCCCTGTTTGGCGACACGCCCGTACTGGCGCTCAAACCGCCCCAGGTCAATGCCTGGGACGCGCTGGCCACGGGAGCCGTCACTGTCCGCGACCGGATCGTTGCCACACTGTCGGCCGTCCCCGGGGCTGTCGGTCGAATCTTTACCAACGCCGGTGCCGAGGGGCAAACCCTCTGGCAGAGGCTATCCAGCGGCGCGAGCGCGGGCATTCAGGCGATCAAGGATAGAAGCGCTGGGATCGCCAACGGTTTGCTCTCCTCCGCTCGCGCCATGCTGGGAGTCCAGACCCCGATTCCGCAGGTGGCCGAGCAGAAGCAACCGCTCAAGACCGCGCAGCCCGCCGAATCGATTGGGCAACGCATCATCGAAAGTGTACTCAGTCTCGTGCCGCGTCTGGACGAGCGCCTGGTGCCCAAGGCCCTGAGCGCCATGCTGATGCTCCAGCCGGTCATGGCCACTGCCGCGCCGCCTCCGCAACCGATGAACGGCATCGTGCAGACCGTCGCAGCGGCCGTCGAGCCGGTAAGTAAGAGCTACATCCAGCCGTTTGCGGTGGAACCGGCACCGGAAATCGGAAGTGCTTCTCTGGCTCCGGCCGGGATTGAACGGCCCAAGACGGCCGCGCCGACTCCGATAGCGAAGCCCCTGCAATCGGGACTCACCGAGACGGTGCCTTCCGAACGGTTGATCGCTCCGGCTCGCACCGCTCCCGCGACACCCATGCGCGGAGAGGAAGCCGGTCCGGGACTGCGCGAACTGCTGGAATCGCTACTCTCTCGCCTCGATGGCCTGGCCGACCGCCCGGTGGAACTGAGCGTGACCACCAACATCGATGGCCGAAAGGTGGCCGAGGCAGTCTACAAGGACCTTCGCGAGCGGAAGATCAGAAATTACGAAACACTTTGAGAGGACCGATGAAACGCATCTTTGTCTGCAGCCCGTTTGCGGGCGACATAACCCGAAACGTGAAGGTCGCTGAGGCACTTTGCCGCCACGTCATGAGAAGCGGTCACGCGCCGTTCGCGCCGCACCTGCTGTATCCAACCTTTACCGATGACAGCATTTCCGAGCAGCGGGAGACGGGCATAGCCTGCGGCCTGGCCTACATGGAATGCTGCGACGAGGTGTGGGCGTTCACCGGCAACGGCATTTCCAGCGGCATGCGGCTGGAACTCGACCGGGCCGGACAACTGGGCAAGCCGATCCTCGAGATCGCCGAGGTGTAAGCAATGGCCTGGGATCAACAGCCCATCAAGGGATATCTGGTGGACGCCGACACGGGGGAGCGGCTCGAATTCCAGTACAACCCCAACTCCATCAGCGATGAGAAGTCGACCGACTACGCGACGATCAAGATCCCCGGCATGAGCCATCCGCGCTACCAGTACGTCGCCGGGGAACCGCGCCGGATCGCCTTCAAGGTCGAGCTGTTCAAGGGGCCGGTCAAACAGAAGGTCGACTGGCTCCGCTCGCTGCAATATCCGGAACACGCCGGAACCATGCTCAAGAACGCGCCGCACCGCGTACTGCTCATCTTCGGCGATCTCTACCCGGGAGTGACCTGCATCGTCCGGCAGGTGAAGGCGCGTTTCTTCGGCCTGTTCGACCGGGACAACCTGCTGCCGCAACGGGCCGAGGTGGACATCGTCCTCGAAGAATATGTGGACCGTTCCATCAACTGGTCGGAGGTACGTTCATGATCGGCCGCGATTCCCGCTACGCCCGCTGCGTTCTCTACCGGGACAGCGACGGCACCTCCCTCGGCATGCGCCAGCGCATCGACACCACTCCCAGACACGACGACCGCCTGCACACCGTGGTCGAGGGCGACCGTCTGGATCTGCTCGCGCACCGCTATCTGGGTGACGCCCGGCTCTGGTGGATCATCTGCGACTACAACGACCTCTTTTTTCCATTGGCGCTCGAGCCCGGCCTGGCCCTGCGCATTCCCTCTCGCGAACACGTCCAAATGCGCCTGCTCGACTGAAGCGTTCAAAAATCCAACGGACTGCGAGGCTCTTTCTTTGTCGAACTTTTGACCGTATGCGTATAGATCATTGTTGTCTGCACATCACTATGCCCCAGTAATTCCTGTATCGTCCGGATATCGTAATTTGCCTGAAGAAGATGACTGGCGAAGCTGTGGCGGAAAGTGTGCGCCGTCACGCGCTTTGTCAGCGTTGTGGAATCGGATGCCGCTTTGATGGCCTTGTTCACATGCGACACATGCAAATGATAGCGTCTGAACTCATTTGCGCCTGAAACTTTTGTCAGCAATATGGCCGGGAAAAACCACTGCCAGATAAATTCTGTCGGAGCTTTTGGATATTTGCGTTCCAGTGCGTGTGGCAGAAACGTCCCGGCGAAGCTTTCCGTAGACAAATCCTGATCAAGAATGGAGCGAACCACCTCCAGTTGAGAACGAATAGCCGGAACCAAGGTTTCGGGCAAAGGCACCGTTCTGTCCTTTCCGCCTTTGCCGTCATGAATTGTCAGCACACCCATCTCAAGGTTGAATGCGTTCACTCGAAGATCCAGACACTCCGATATCCGGAGCCCACAGCCATAAAGCAGTTTTACAACAAGGTCAAAAGGAGGCTCAAGTTTACTTAGAACTATGTCGATCTCCTCCCGGGACAGGACCACCGGCACGTATTTACGCCGCTTGGCGCGTACAACGCCATCAACTTTTCCGAATTCTTTGCCCAGAACGTGTCGATAAAAAAACAACAGCGCATTGAATGACTGATTCTGTGTTGAGGCCGCAACATCCCTTTCCACCGCCAGCCACGTCAAATACCGTTTGACATCGTCGGCATCAAGCAATGTGGGGGACTTGCTCCGGACAAAAGCCTGGAACTTTCTGGCCCAGCCATAATAACTCGATAGCGTTTTGGCAGAATAATGACGAATCCGGATTTCTTCCCTGAGCCTTGTCAGTTCACCCACCCAGGACGCACCTTCAGATTTCATGGTGGCCGGAGGCAGTTTTGAGATTCTTTCAGGTTCGCAGGCAGGTGTCGGCAGGGCATCTTTCGTTTCCCCGGCCATTCGGTAATACAAACGAACGGCACGTGACGCTTCCTCGATCTGGAAAGGGTGCTGACCTTTGTCTTGCAGCTTTTCGGCGAATAGACCAAGGCTCAGTTCGTCAAGGTATCCATTCCCGTATTTGTGGCAGAAATCCAGATAATAGCGTAGCCATTTCCGGTGCTCGCCATGACGGTTGGCATCAACCGCCTCCCGTTCCAGCCAATCGTCATATTTGTCCAAAAGCGCCTTCGGCAACGTGATCATATGGGATATCCTCTTCACATTTATTATGAAAATAATATGATATCCATAAGGAAAAATTTCAAGTATTTTCTTGAAATTGCCAATTGTTAAGTGTAATCTAGCATTTTTTGAGTGGAGTTGTCTGATCGGGCACTCATGATCGGCACCACCTAAGACGAGATATAAAGAAACGAATTAATAATTTGTTAGGCGTCCAAGGAGGCAAGGTGCATACTAGATACTTCATTTTCTTTTTGCTTTCCATATTTTTTATTCCTGAAATTTTCGCTCAGGATAAAATACTCGATAGGCCTGAATGGAAGGAATTCTTTGACAAACATGAAGCGACAGGAACGATTCTAATCGTTGATAGTCGCGCTTCAGCCGAAAAGGTTAGTGTTTATGACAGAACGCGCGCTGGGAAGCGCTATTCTCCAGCTTCCACGTTCAAAGTTCCGCATACTCTTTTTGCTTTAGATGCAGGAGTAGTTAAAGACGAGTTTCAGGTATTTCCTTGGGACGGAGTGAAAAGAGGTTATGCGCCGCACAATCAAGATCAGAACTTGCGCTCGGCTATGCGACATTCTGCACTCTGGGTGTATGAAAAATTTGCTAAGGCGATCGGTGAGGAGAAAGCACGGTCCTACCTAAGTAGAATCAGCTACGGAAATATGGACCCTAGTACCAAGGGCGGTGCTTATTGGGTCGATGGAAAGCTTGCTATCTCTGCTGAAGAGCAGGTGGTTTTTTTAAAAAAGCTATATCAAAATGATCTTCCGTTTGAGCTAGAGCATCAACGTCTTTTGAAGGATGTTATGATAGTTGAAGCTGAGAAAGACTGGATATTACGTGCGAAAACTGGATGGGAAGGCCGTCACGGCTGGTGGGTCGGTTGGGTCGAGTGGTCCGCTGGCCCTGTTTTCTTTGCATTGAATATAGACACTCCCAATAGATGGGAGGATCTGTATAAAAGAGAGGCTATAGCGCGGGACATTCTTATATCCATTCGAGCACTACCGCCTAACAAATCAATGCAGCCGACCGCTAAAGCGTCGGCTGATTGAAGCGTTAAACATCATGAGGGAAGCGGTGATCGCCGAAGTATCGACTCAACTATCAGAGGTAGTTGGCGTCATCGAGCGCCATCTCGAACCGACGTTGCTGGCCGTACATTTGTACGGCTCCGCAGTGGATGGCGGCCTGAAGCCACACAGTGATATTGATTTGCTGGTTACGGTGACCGTAAGGCTTGATGAAACAACGCGGCGAGCTTTGATCAACGACCTTTTGGAAACTTCGGCTTCCCCTGGAGAGAGCGAGATTCTCCGCGCTGTAGAAGTCACCATTGTTGTGCACGACGACATCATTCCGTGGCGTTATCCAGCTAAGCGCGAACTGCAATTTGGAGAATGGCAGCGCAATGACATTCTTGCAGGTATCTTCGAGCCAGCCACGATCGACATTGATCTGGCTATCTTGCTGACAAAAGCAAGAGAACATAGCGTTGCCTTGGTAGGTCCAGCGGCGGAGGAACTCTTTGATCCGGTTCCTGAACAGGATCTATTTGAGGCGCTAAATGAAACCTTAACGCTATGGAACTCGCCGCCCGACTGGGCTGGCGATGAGCGAAATGTAGTGCTTACGTTGTCCCGCATTTGGTACAGCGCAGTAACCGGCAAAATCGCGCCGAAGGATGTCGCTGCCGACTGGGCAATGGAGCGCCTGCCGGCCCAGTATCAGCCCGTCATACTTGAAGCTAGACAGGCTTATCTT
>NZ_JCAMRN010000013.1:0-49741 GCF_059620965.1 Geobacter sp. PheSNFMC | reverse complement strand
AACGGCTGAGAATGCTTCTGGTGCAGATGCTCCTGGTTGCCGAGCGGATCAACGTGGGTGGGCAGGCCGTGCTGGAAGGGGTGATGATGCGTGCTCCCCGGTCCATGGCCATTGCCGTGCGCCGGCCGGGCGGCGATATTGCCGTCAAGCGGGAGGAGGTCCCCCCTCTCTCTGAACGGTATCCCGTTGTCAAGTTGCCGGTCCTCCGAGGGGCGGTGGCGCTCTTTACCTCGCTGGCCATGGGGCTCAAGGCGCTCAATTTCTCGGCCAACGAGGCCATTGCGGAGGAAGAGGGGGAGAAGGAGGAGATTTCGTCCTGGGCCCTGGGGGGAACCATGGCGGTTGCCCTCGGCTTCGGCATCCTGCTCTTTTTCGTGCTGCCCCTCTATCTCACCAAGCTTCTGGTGCCGGTCATCGGCTCGTCCAATATCGTTTTCAACCTGGTGGACGGTGTCATCCGGGTTGTGGTGTTTCTCCTCTATATCGTCTCCATCTCCCGCATGAGCGATATCGAGCGAGTGTTTCAGTATCACGGGGCCGAGCACAAAACCATCTACGCCTTCGAGGCCGGCGATGAGCTGACGGCGGCTACGGTGCAGAAATACAGCCGCCTCCACCCCCGGTGCGGAACGAGCTTTCTGCTCATCGTCATGCTGGTGAGCATCGTCATCTTCTCGCTCATTCCCAAGCTCTGGCCCTTCTGGATGAAGGCAGGCGCCCGGGTGGTGCTGCTGCCTGTCATCGCCGGGGTTTCCTACGAGTTTCTCAAGTGGAGCGCAAAAAATGACCAGAACCCACTGGTGAAGCTCATTATCGCCCCGGGCCTCGCGCTTCAGCGACTCACCACGCGCGAACCCGACGACAGCCAGGTTGAGGTGGCGATCCGCTCTATGACCGAGGCCCTGGAAGTGAACGACGGCTACCGGGATGATCGTCTGGTGGTGTAATCAACAAAGGACGCAGTGAATGTTCGACAAGATAGAAGAGCTGGAAGTACGTTACCATGAACTCGAATCGTTGCTGGCCGACCCCGCGGTGCTCGGCAATCAGCCCGAATTCCGGAGGCTGTCCCGGGAGCATAACGACCTGACGCCGCTCATCGAGTCCTATCGCACGTACAAAAAGGTGCTGGAGGAGATGGAGGGAAACCGGGAGCTGCTGACCGATCCTGAGATGAAGGAAATGGCCCAGGCCGAGCTGGAGGAGCTGGAGCGGCGGCAGGAGGAGCTTGAAGGGGAAATCAAGCTCCTTCTCCTGCCCAGGGACCCAAACGACGACCGCAACGTCATCCTGGAAATCCGCGCCGGCACCGGCGGTGACGAATCGGCCCTCTTTGCGGGCGACCTGTTCCGGATGTATTCCCGCTTTGCCGAGCGCAACCGCTGGAAGGTAGAGGTCATGTCCGCCTCGGAGTCGGAGCGGGGGGGCTTCAAGGAGATCGTGGCCCTCATCGAGGGGCAGGGGGTATTTGCCAAGCTCAAGTACGAATCGGGGACCCACCGGGTACAACGGGTGCCGGAGACCGAGGCTCAGGGGCGCATCCACACGAGCGCCTGCACCGTTGCGGTTCTGCCCGAGGCCGAAGATATCGAGGTGGACATCAACCCGGCCGATCTCAAGATCGACGTCTACCGGGCCTCCGGGGCCGGCGGGCAGCACGTCAACAAGACCGAATCAGCGGTCCGGATCACCCACATCCCCACCGGGATCGTGGTGGAGTGCCAGGACGAACGGAGCCAGATCAAGAACCGGGCCAAGGCTATGAAGGTACTGAAGACCAAGATCCTCGACGGTCTCCATCAGGAGCAGAACGCACGGATCGCCGCGGACCGGAAACAGCAGGTGGGAAGCGGCGACCGGAGCGAGCGGATCCGTACCTACAACTTCCCCCAGGGCCGGATGACCGATCACCGGATCGGTCTCACCCTCTACCGCCTCGACTCTCTCATGGAAGGAGACATCGCCGAGGTGGTGGATGCGCTCCGGACTCATTATCAGATGGAGGCCCTGAAGGCCCAGGCCGAAGCGGCCTGATCCGCCCGGACAGCGGAGGCGGCAGATGGCGGAAAAGCCTGAAATCTGGACGATTCGCAAGGTTCTCGACTGGACCAGGGGCTACCTGGCTGAAAAGGGGGTCGAGAATGCTCGCCTGGAAACCGAATGGCTCCTGAGTGCCGCCCTGGGGCTCGATCGGGTGGGGCTCTACGTCAATTTCGACAAACCCCTGAACCCGGAGGAGCTTGCCGCCTGCCGCGGGCTCGTGGCGCGCCGGGCCAAGCGGGAGCCGCTCCAGTACATCCTCGGCACCCAGGAGTTCTGCGGCCTCGATTTCGCCGTGACGCCGGCGGTTCTCATCCCCCGGCACGACACCGAGGTGATCGTGGAGGAGGCGCACCGCCGTGCCCCCCACGTCGCGACGGTGCTCGATATCGGTGTGGGCAGCGGCTGCATTGCCGTGGCCCTGGCCAGGCACCTTCCCCACGCCCAGGTGTGGGGGGTCGAGCAGTCTCCCGGCGCCCTCGCCCTGGCCCAACGGAACGTGGAACGGCACGGCGCGCGGGTGACCCTCTTCGAGGGCTCCCTGTTCGAGCCCTTTGGGGACCAGCGGTTCGATCTGATCGTCTCCAATCCCCCCTATATTCCCACCGCCGACCTGGAGGCGCTTCAGCCGGAGGTTCGGGAGTACGAACCCCGTGCCGCACTGGATGGAGGAGCCGACGGCCTCGATTTCTACCGGCTCATCGTACCGGCCGCCCCGGCGCACCTGAATCCCGGTGGCTGGCTCATGGTCGAACTGGGCATCGGCCAGGCGGAGGCAGTGCTCGGCATGTTCGCCCGTGCCGGCTTCAGCGACTGTTTTACCGCTCAAGACCCCGCCGGCATCGACCGGGTGGTCGGCGGAAGGATCGGGTAGGCCGGTTTTCGCGCCAGACCCGGCCACGACACACTATCACGACAGAGGCATTCCATTGGACAAGCTGATCATCAAAGGGGGAAAGAAACTGACCGGAGAGGTCTCGGTCAGTGGCTCCAAGAACGCGGCTCTCCCCATTTTCGTCTCCACCATCCTCGCCCCCGGTCTCAACGAGATCCGTAACGTTCCTTTCCTGCGCGACATCAATACCACCATCAAGGTCCTGGAGTCCCTGGGCGCCGTGGTGGAAGGAAACGGCAACATCGTCCGGATCGACACGACCCACGTGAACAACGTGGAGGCCACCTATGATCTCGTGAAGACCATGCGGGCGTCGGTACTGGTATTGGGGCCGCTGCTGGCTCGCCATGGCCGGGCACGGGTCTCCCTTCCCGGGGGCTGCGCCATCGGCGCCCGTCCCATCAACCTCCACCTCAAGGGGCTTGCCGCCCTGGGTGCCGACATCCGGCTGGAGCACGGCTACGTGGAGGCCAAGGCGAAAAAGCTCAAGGGTGCCCGCATCAACTTCGACATTTCCACCGTGGGCGGCACTGAGCAGTTGATGATGGCGGCGGCCCTGGCCACAGGAGAGACGGTTCTGGAAAACGCCGCCCGGGAGCCCGAGATCATCGATCTGGCCGAGATCCTGATCAAGATGGGGGCAAGGATCGACGGTGCCGGCACCGACACCGTCCGGATCACCGGGGTGAAGGAGCTGGCGCCGGTTGCCCACGACGTCATGCCGGACCGGATCGAAGCGGGCACGTTCATGGTGGCGGCGGCCATCACCGGTGGCGACATCAAGATCCGCAACATGAAGCTGGAGCACCTGGATGCGCTCGTGTTCAAACTTCAGGATGCCGGCGTGGAGATCACCAATCGTGATAACGTGGTGCGGGTGAAGGGGCCACGCCGTCCCAAGGCCGTGAACATCAAGACCCGCCCCTATCCCGGTTTCCCCACCGACATGCAGGCCCAGTTCATGGCCCTCATGTGCGTGGCCGACGGAGCGAGCGTCATCAGCGAGAACATCTTCGAGAACCGCTTCATGCACGTCTCGGAGCTGCTGCGCTTCGGCGCCGACATCACGGTTGAGGGGAACACCGCCACCGTGAAAGGGGTGAAGAAGCTGTCCGGCGCGCCGGTCATGGCCACGGACCTCCGGGCCTCGGCATCGCTCATCCTTGCCGGTCTGGCATCCGACAATACCACCGAGATCTCCCGTATCTACCACCTGGACCGGGGATACGAGTCCATCGAAAAGAAACTGGCCGGCCTCGGTGCCGATATCCAACGTGTAAAGGAGTGACCCGGCGGCAGGGGGAGAGGGTGCCGTTTCTGGTCCCCGGTCCCTGGTCCCCGGTCCCTGACGTGCTATGACCGACTACATAACCATCGCCATCCCCAAAGGGCGGATTCTGGAAGATTCGGTAGCCCTCTTCGGCAAGATCGGAATCCACTGCGACGAGCTCCTCTCCAACACCCGAAAGCTCATCTTCGAAAATCACGAGCAGCGGATGCGGTACATGATCGTCCGGGCCACCGATGTCCCCACGTATGTGGAGTACGGCTGCGCCGACCTCGGCATCGTCGGCAAGGACACTCTCATGGAGCAGGAAAAGGACCTCTATGAGCCCCTGGACCTGAAGTTCGGCTACTGCCGGATGATGGTGGCCGAACCGGCGGGACTTGCCCTGGACGACGACCCCTCCAGTTGGACCAACATCCGGATCGCCACCAAGTATCCCAACGTGACGGAGAAGTATTTCGCCCGCAAGGGGGTTCAGGTGGAGATCATCAAGCTCTACGGGTCCATCGAGCTGGCTCCGCTGGTCGGGCTTTCCGAGCGGATCGTGGACCTGGTGTCCACCGGCGAGACCCTGCGCCAGAACGGCCTGGTGGAGGTTGAGACCATCGCCGAGATCACCACGCGCCTCATCGTCAACCGGGCGAGCCTCAAGACCAAGCATCCCCGGATTACCGGGATCATCGAAGGGCTGGAGAAGCACGTATGAAATTCCTCGACATCAGGGATACGAACTTTGACGCGGAATTCGCCGCCATCCTCGCCCGGGGGGAGGAGACCGGCCGCGAGGTGGAGCAGGTGGTTCTCGACATCATCGCCGATGTCCGCGCACGGGGAGACGAGGCGCTCCTGGAGTACACCCGGCGCTTCGACCGGCTGGAGGTCGCTTCCGTTGCGGCTCTCCAGGTGACCGAGGACGAGATCGAGTACGCCTTTGCCAAGGTGAAGGACGAGGAGGTTGCCGCCCTCAAGCTGGCGGTTGAGCGGGTGGCCCGCTTCCACGAGAAGCAGAAGCAGGAAACCTGGCTCTCCACCGCCGAGCCCGACATCCTTCTCGGCCAGATGGTGACGCCCCTGGAGCGGGTCGGGATCTACGTTCCCGGCGGCAAGGCGAGCTATCCTTCCAGCGTCATCATGAATGCGGTTCCGGCCCGGGTGGCCGGCGTCGGCGAGATCGTCATGGTGGCCCCGACCCCCGGCGGAGAGATCAACCCACACGTTCTGGTGGCGGCGCGGCTCTCCGGCGTTGACCGGATCTTCCGGCTGGGCGGTGCCCAGGCGGTGGCCGCTCTGGCTTACGGCACCGCCACGGTGCCCCGGGTGGACAAGATCACCGGCCCGGGAAACATCTACGTGGCCACGGCCAAGAAACTGGTCTTCGGCCAGGCGGGGATCGATATGATCGCCGGCCCCAGCGAGATCCTCGTCATCAACGACGGGAGCGGCACCCCGGCCCACATCGCCGCCGACCTCCTTTCCCAGGCGGAGCACGACGAACTCGCCTCATCCATCCTCATTACCACCGACCGCGGTTTCGGCGAGCAGGTGGCGGCGGAGGTGGAACGGCAGGTGGCGCAGCTCTCCCGGGAGACCATCGCCCGCACGTCGTGGGAGACCTACGGCGCCGTCATCGTGGCCGGGAGCCTGGACGAGGCCATCGCCTTCTCGAACCGGATCGCCCCGGAGCACCTGGAACTGGCCGTGGCAAATCCCTTCGAGATCCTGCCGCGGATCAAAAACGCCGGTGCCATCTTCCTCGGCCACTTCACCCCCGAGGCGGCCGGCGACTATCTGGCCGGCCCGAACCATACGCTGCCCACCGGAGGCACGGCTCGTTTCTTCTCCCCCCTGTCGGTGGACGATTTCGTGAAGAAATCCTCCATCGTCTACTTCAGCGAGGCGGGGTTGAACCGTCTGGGCCGCGACATCGTCAGGATCGCCGAACTGGAAGGTCTGGAGGCCCACGGCAGGTCAGTGAGCATCCGCCTGAAATAACGAGAAACGACAGGAGCACGCCATGCTTCCCTTTCGCTCAAATATCGCCGCAATGGCAGGCTACGTGCCCGGCTATCAGCCCCCGGACGTGGCGTCGTGGATCAAGCTGAACACCAACGAGAACCCCTATCCGCCGTCGCCCGAGGTGGTGAAGGCGATTCTGGCGGAGCTGGGGGACGACGGGGCGCTCCTGCGCACCTATCCCAGCGCGTCGAGCCAGGTGCTGCGGGAGACCGTGGGCGAGCTGTTCGGCTTCGATCCCGCCTGGGTCATCATGGCCAACGGCTCCGACGAGGTTCTCAACAACCTGATCCGGGCCTTTGCCGGCGAGGGGGAGGAGGTCGGCTACGTGCATCCCTCCTACTCCTACTACGCGACCCTGGCCGAAATCCAGGGGGCACGGGTACGGACCTTCGGCCTCACGGATGACCTTCGCATTGCCGGTTTTCCCGGCCGCTACGAGGGAAGGCTCTTCTTCCTGACCACCCCCAATTCGCCGCTGGGCTTCGCCTTTCCCCTTGCTTACGTCGAGGAGCTGGCGACCCGCTGCACCGGGGTCCTGGTGGTGGACGAGGCCTATGCCGATTTTGCCGACGGCGATGCCCTGGATCTGGTTCGGCGGCACGAGAACGTGGTCGTGACCCGCACCCTGTCCAAGAGCTACTCCCTGGCCGGCATGCGGCTCGGCTTCGCCGTGGCCCGTCCGGCGGTGATTGCTGCCCTGGACAAGATCCGCGATCACTATAACCTGGACCGTCTCGCCCAGGCCGCCTGCGTGGCCTCCCTGCGGGACCGGGCATACTTTGCCGGGTGCACCCGCCTGATCCGCGAGACCCGCGAGTGGTTTTCCGCTGAACTCCGGGCGCTCGGCTACGGTGTGATCCCCTCCCAGGGGAACTTCGTGTTTGCCGCACCGCCGGACCGCAACGGCAAACGGGTCTACGACGGCCTCTATGCCCGCAAGATCCTGGTCCGCCACTTCTCCGACCCGCTCCTGGCCCATGGCATGAGGATTTCCATCGGCACGTGGGAGGAGATGGAGGCGACCCTCGCCGCTCTGAAAGAGATTGGCTAACTTCGATCCCACAAGGAGGGTTTCATGTCCCGGAAAGCTGCCATCGAACGAGTCACCAAGGAAACCCAGATCAAGCTCTCCCTTGATGTAGACGGCACGGGCGAGGCGAAGGTCTGCACCTCGGTGCCGTTTCTCGATCACATGCTCGACCTCTTTGCCCGTCACGGATTCTTCAACCTTCAGGTGGACGCCACGGGGGACATCGATATCGACTTTCACCATACGGTGGAGGATATCGGTATCGTCCTCGGCCAAGCGTTGAAAGAGTCTCTGGGCGATAAAAAAGGAGTCCGGCGCTACGGCCAGGCCACGGTCCCCATGGACGAAACCCTTGCCAGCGTGACGGTGGACATCTCGGGGCGTCCCTACCTCGTCTACCACGTGTCACTTCCCAAAGTGAAGATTGGCGAGTTCGACGTGGAACTGGTGCGGGAATTTTTCCAGGCCGTGGTTAATAACCTGGGTGCCACGATCCATCTGAACGTCATGTACGGCGACAATGTCCACCACATCGTCGAGGCGTGTTTCAAGGCCTTTGCCCGGGCCATGGACCAGGCGACCCAGGTGGACTCCCGGATTCAGGGGGTCATGTCAACGAAGGGCAAGCTTTAGATCGTTCTGCCACAGGGGGCACAGGGAAGCGCCCTATCTATCTAATTCATCTAAGTGGCGGAACAAAACTCCAGGTACCGATCGGTACGGCGTTTTCTCTGTGACCTTTATGGCAAAGGGCCTTTATGACTAAGATCGCAATCATCGATTACGGCATGGGAAACCTCCGGTCGGTCCAGAAGGGGTTCGAGAAGGTGGGCTTCGAGGCGGTTGTTACTGCCGACCCGAAGGTGGTCCTGGAGGCGGAAAGGATCGTCCTGCCCGGCGTGGGCGCCTTCCGGGACTGCATGCGCAATCTGGAACAGGGTGGGTTCGTGGAGCCGATCCTCAAGGTGGTTCGGGACGGGCGCCCCTTCCTCGGCATCTGTGTCGGGATGCAACTCCTCTTCAGCGACAGCGTGGAATTCGGCCTCTGCCAAGGGCTGAACGTCGTTCCGGGGCACGTGCTCCGCTTTCCCGAAGGGATGCGCGAAGGAGGCGAGGAGCTCAAGGTCCCCCACATGGGATGGAACCAGCTCTCCATCAAACGCCGTCCACCGGCCTTTGCCGAGGTGGAGGACGGGGCCAACGTCTATTTCGTTCACTCCTACTATGTACTGCCCGACGACACGAGCGTGATCGCCGCCACCTGTACCTATGGCGTCGAGTTCTGCGCCGCCGTCTGGAAGGACAACATCGTCGCCACCCAGTTCCACCCCGAGAAGTCCCAGACGGTGGGTGTGCACATTTTGGAAAATTTCGCGCGTTCAAAAGCATAAAGTCCACCACGGAGACACGGAGGAGCGGAGTAATCCTCCTGATAGGCCTTTTTTCGTGTCTCCGTGCCTCTACGGTGAAAGGTTCAGTGAATGATCGTCATCCCCGCCATCGACCTTAAGGAAGGAAAGTGCGTCCGCCTCGAACAGGGGCTCATGGAGAAGGATACCGTTTTCTGCGACAGCCCCGCCGACCAGGCCCGGGAGTGGGTGCGCCAGGGGGCGGAGTTGCTCCACATTGTCGACCTGGACGGCGCCTTTGCCGGCGAACCCAAGAACCGCGCCTCCATCGAGGCCATTGCCAAGGCCATTGCCATCCCCACCCAGTTGGGGGGCGGCATCCGGGACATCCCCACCATCGAGGCATACCTTTCCCTCGGCATCGGCCGGGTGATCCTCGGCACTGCGGCCCAGCGGAACCCCGAACTGGTGGAGGATGCCTGCCGTCTCTTCCCCGGTCGGATCGTGGTGGGGATCGATGCCAAAAACGGCATGGTCGCGGTCCAGGGGTGGGCCGAGGTCACCGGCGTCACGGCGGTGGATCTGGCCCAGCGGTTCGAGGGCTACGGCGTGGCCGCCATCATCTACACCGACATCGCCCGGGACGGTATGATGCAGGGGCCGAACATCGAGGCAACCAGGGCTCTGGCCGAGGCGGTCTCGATCCCGGTCATCGCCTCCGGAGGGGTGTCGTCCCTGAAGGATATCGAGAACCTGATGGCCATCGAGGCGAGCGGTATCGCCGGAGTCATCACCGGCAAGGCGGTCTACACCGGGGCCATCAATCTGGCCGAGGCGGTGACGCTCACGAAGCGGGGAGGCGCCTGAGATGCTGACCAAGCGGATCATCCCGTGCCTGGACGTGAAGGGCGGCCGGGTCGTCAAGGGGGTCCAGTTCCTGGAACTGCGGGACGCGGGCGACCCGGTGGAGATCGCGGAGGCCTATGACCGCCAGGGTGCCGATGAACTCACGTTCCTCGACATCACCGCCTCATCCGACGAGCGAAGCATCATCATCGACGTAGTGCGCCGCACCGCCGAGCGGGTCTTCATGCCCCTCACCGTGGGGGGCGGAGTGCGGACTGTGGACGATATCCGCAATCTCCTCAACGCCGGAGCCGACAAGGTCTCCATCAACACGGCCGCGGTCCACCGGCCAGAATTCGTGCGAGAGGCTGCGGAGCGCTTCGGTTCCCAGTGCACCGTGGTTGCCATCGACGCCCGACAGGTTCCCGGCGAGAATCGTTGGGAGGTCTACACCCACGGTGGCCGCAACCCCACCGGCATCGACGCGTCGGAGTGGGCCCGGCGGATGGAAGGGTACGGTGCCGGCGAGATCCTCCTCACCAGCATGGACCGGGACGGCACCAAGGACGGCTACGATATCCCCCTGACCCGCACCATCGTCGATGCGGTCTCCATTCCGGTCATCGCCTCCGGCGGGGTGGGAAACCTGGAGCATCTGTACGACGGCTTCGTCAAGGCAGGGGCCAGTGCCTGTCTTGCCGCATCCATCTTTCACTACAAGGAGTACACCATTGGCGAGGCCAAGGAGTATCTCCGCCAACGGGGGGTTCCAATCCGGCCATGAGCGAGCGCGACGACATCCTGCAGGCAGTCTACGAGGTGATTCTCGACCGGAAAGGCGCCTTGCCCGAGAGCTCCTATACGGCGTCACTCCTTCACAAGGGGATCGATAAGATCCTCAAGAAGATCGGTGAAGAGGCGACGGAAGTCATTATTGCCGGCAAGGGGGGGATTCGGGAGGAAATCATTTACGAGACCGCCGATCTGTTCTTTCACACCCTGATTCTTCTCGGCCACTACGACATAGCCCCGAGGGATGTGTACGATGAGCTCCGCCGCCGTTTCGGCACCTCCGGGCACGTTGAAAAGGCGAACAGAAACGGGCGATAGTGCTTTGATCTTCGAATAAAAACTTGACATTGACGCTTCCGCTGTTATTATGTCTCTTCTCGCAAAAATTTCACCGGCTCGTCGTCTGACTCTATCAGCTCAGATTTGCAGCGAATTTACATAGAGGAGGGAGGGGAACATGGATGCCGGGAGTAAAGGTCAAGGAAACTGAATCATTCGAGCTCGCGCTGAAGAAGTTCAAGAAGCAGTGCGAAAAGGCGGGAATCCTCTCCGAGGTCCGCAAGCGCGAGCACTATGAGAAGCCGAGTATCAAGAGAAAGAAAAAGGCCATTGCCGCGCGCAAGCGTGCGATGAAAAAACAGCGCAAGATGATGGACTAGCGCTGAGGCCGTTACGTGTATGCCCATGCGGCATGGAGCGATGTTACGGACGCCTCCGGATTGTGGGGCGTCCGTTTGCCGCTTTCAGCGCCGGATATGGAGTTGTGAGCCGGGGAGTTGCCATGTTGAGGGACCGCCTGAACGAGGAGATGAAGGAGGCCATGAAGGCCAGGGACGAGGTTCGCCTGTCCGCCATCCGTCTCGTTCGCTCTTCGGTGAAAAACCGCGAGATCGAGGCGCGGCGCGAACTCTCCGAACAAGAAGTGACAGAAGTCGTTTCATCCCTCGTCAAGCAACGCCGGGAATCGATCCGCATGTTCGGCGAGGCCGGACGTACCGATCTGGTGGAAAAAGAGGAGCGGGAGCTTCGGGTACTGCTCGGCTTTCTTCCCCAACAGCTCACCCGGGAAGAGATCAAGGGGCTGGTGGCCTCGGTCATTACAGAGACCGGCGCCCAGAGTGTCAAAGACATGGGACGGGTAATGAAGGCACTCATGCCCCACGTGGCCGGCAGGGCTGACGGATCGCTGGTCAGTGCCATCGTCAAGGAACAACTTGCCTAGACGAACGTTTTCCGGTCTCTGAGTTCCGCGATCAGACCCTGGGGGCGATTCTCTGAATTGCCCCTTCTTCTTTTGATTCCAATCAGGTGCATGACATGGGCCTTCTCGACATCCTGCTCTGGGGCGTAGTACTGGCATTTGCCGTCAAGGGGGTTCTCAAGGGGCTCGTCCGCGAGGTGTGCTCCCTGCTCGGATTTGTGGTTGGAGGATGGGCGGCATTCTCCTTCCACCCCGCCGTCGGCGGGGTTATTGCCACAATGATTCACCTGCCCGTCCGCATCTCGTCCGCCGTGGCGTTTGTCGTCATTTTTCTGGGGGCTGCCCTTCTCTTTTACCTCCTTGGCCATTTTCTCACCGTGGTTATGTCGATTACGCTGCTCGGAGGGGTGAACCGGGTTGGCGGTGCCGTGTTTGGCCTGCTTGAAGGTGCATTTCTCATCTGTATCATTCTCTACCTGGCCAGCGCGCCGCCTGTGCCGGCGGGGCTCCGGGCATGGCTTGCCCGGTCGGTGACGGCGCGGGCCTTCATCGATGCCGGCAAAGGGATGGCCGAGGGGTGGCGCGGAAGCCGCGGATCGGAAGCTCAGACCCCGCAACTACGGGCTAAAGATGTCAAACATCCCCGACGATAAGATCAGGGAGATCCGCGAGCGAGCGCCGATTCTTGAGGTGGTCTCGGATTATGTGAGCCTCCGGAAATCGGGTGCCAATTACCAGGGACTCTGTCCGTTCCACGGCGAGAAGACCCCCTCCTTCAACGTGAATCCGGCCCGGGGGATCTTTCACTGTTTCGGTTGCGGCGTTGGCGGGAATGCCATCACCTTTGTCATGAAGATGGAGGGGCTGTCGTTTCCCGAAGCGGTCAAGTTCCTGGGCAAGCGGGTCGGCGTCGAAATCGCGGACCGTCCCGTTACCGCGGCAGAGAAACGGCGGCAGGACGAACGCGAAGAGCTCTACGGGATCATGGACCTGGCTGCCAGGCTCTATCGCGAGTCCCTGGAACGAAGCGAAGAGGCCGGCACGGCTCGCCGCTACCTTGAAGCGCGCGGTGTGGACCGGGAGACGTCCGAGGCGTACCGTCTCGGGTTCGCGCCGGACCGGTGGGATTATCTCTCACGGCACCTGCAGCACCGCAAGGTTTCCATGGAGCTGGCGGAGCGGCTGGGGCTCGTGCGGCGGCGCGAGGGGGGCGGCTACTTCGACATCTTCCGCAACCGTCTCCTGTTTGCAATTGCCGATATTCACGGACGCACGATCGGATTTGGCGGCAGAGTCCTGGACGACTCGCTGCCCAAATACATTAACTCGCCCGAGTCGCCCATCTATCACAAGAGCGATGTGCTCTTCGGCGTCCACCTGGCAAAAGGCGCCCTGCGGGAGCAGGGCAGCGCCATTGTCGTTGAGGGGTATTTCGACCATCTCGCCCTCTATCAGGCCGGGGTACGGAACGTGGTCGCCACCTGCGGCACGGCCCTGACCGAAGGTCACGTGAAGCTTCTGCGGCGCTACGCCGGGAAAGCCTACACCCTGTTCGACGCGGATAGTGCCGGGCGCAAGGCGACCGTGCGGGCGATCGACCTCTTTCTCGCGGAGAACTTCCCGGCCCACGTGGTGGAGTTGACCCAGGGGGAAGACCCGGACAGTTTCGTCAAGAAGGAAGGGGCGGACGCCTTTCGGGCACGGCTCGCCAAGGCGCGGCCGGCCTTTGACTTCCTCTTCCGCGACCTGCTCGGGCAGGTGAATGCGGGCACGGTGGAGGGAAAGGTGAAGGTGGCGGACGAACTGGCGCCTCGCCTGGCAAAGCTCGTCAATCCCATCGAGCGGGAACTTTACGTGAAGGAGATCGCGCGGGTTCTGGGCATTGATGTCCGTTCCCTGCTGCGCACGCCGGGTGGAACCGCCGGAGCGCGCCCTGCCCCGCTCCTCCGCCCGCCAGCGGAGCGCCGGCCCCGCGGCGCGGGACCCGAGGAGATGCTGCTTGCCCTCATGGCGCGATCCGGTGAAGTGGCGGACCGGGTCCGCCGCGGTGAGGCCGCGGGGCTTTTCCGCCCCGAGCTTGCTCCCGTTGCCGATGCCATACTTGAGCGGCACAGTCGGCGGGCGGAGATCGACTGGGGGGAGCTTCTCGAACTGGTTGCATCCCCTGAGGAAAAGGGACGCATCGCGGCGTTCCTCGTCAACGACGAGCATCTTGTGGACGTTGATGTTCATAAGGCCTTTGACCAGTGCCGCCAGGCCCTGGAGCGGGGTGGCCTCAAACGGCTCAAGGAGCTGGCCAGAGAGCTGGCCGCGGCTGATCCGGACACCCCCCGGTACCGGGAACTGCTCGCTGAGATAGAGGCCTTGCGAAACAGGAAATCGCAGTTATCTTAAAGAGACCATGTGTGCAATGAGGTGAACTTGATGGCCAAGAAAAGCACGGACGAAGTCAAGCAGCTCATCGACCTGGGAAAGGAGAAGGGGTTCCTCACCTATGACGAGGTAAACGACCTTCTTCCCCCGGATATTTCATCCGAGCAGATCGACGACGTGATGAGCATGTTCGGTGAGATGGATATTGACATCGTTGATTCGGCCCAGAAGGTAAAAATCCCCAAGATGAAACTCGACCTGGAGGAAGAGGAAGAGGTTGAGGGGGAGCAGGAAGATTTCGAGTACGAACCGGGCGCTCTGGGCAGGACAAGCGATCCGGTGCGCATGTATCTGCGCGAGATGGGCTCGGTGTCACTGCTCACCCGTGAGGGGGAAGTGGAAATCGCCAAACGGATCGAGGAAGGGGAGCGGGATATCGCCGGCGTTATCCTCAATACCCCCATCACGGTAAAAGAGGTTATTTCGCTCGGCGACAAGCTCCTCAAGGGACAGGTCAGCGCCGCCGAGATCAGCAAAGAGGTGGAGGAAGAGGAGTTGGAGGAGGACGAGGAGGATGTGCAGAAGACCCGACTCCTCGCCCAGGTGGAGGAGATTGCGGCCGTCGATGTCCGCTTGGTCGCCCTGAACGCCGAACTGGATGAGGAAGGCCTTGCCGACTCCCGCCGCGAGGAGCTGACCGCTGGACGCCAGGAGTTGAAGGAGAAGCTCGCCGAGATGGTTGCCGCGCTTCGCCTCAAGGATCGCCACATCGCCAAGATCGCCCAACGGCTCAAGGAATTGTCGGCCAAAGTGGATACCATTATGGCCGAGATCGTTGCCATCGAGAAGGAGGCGGGGATTTCCGCCGATATCCTCAAGGAGATCGCTGCCAGCGGAGCGGTGGGGAAGGGGGTCAAGCTTTCCCTGGAGGATGCCCAGAAGCACGAGAAAAGGTTGCGCTCCGCAGAGAAGAAGCTGAAGAAGGTGGAGGATGAGTCGGGATTCAAGGCCCGCGAGCTTTCCGACGCCCTCAGGGCCATCGATCGGGGCGAAGCCAAGTCGAAGCTGGCCAAGTCGGAGCTGGTGGAGGCGAACCTGCGGCTCGTGGTCTCCATTGCCAAGAAGTACACCAACCGGGGCCTCCAGTTCCTCGATCTGATTCAGGAGGGGAACATCGGCCTCATGAAGGCCGTGGACAAGTTCGAGTACCAGCGCGGCTACAAGTTTTCCACCTATGCCACCTGGTGGATTCGGCAGGCCATTACCCGGGCCATCGCCGACCAGGCCCGCACCATCAGGATTCCGGTCCATATGATCGAGACCATCAACAAGCTGATCCGGACCAGCCGTCAACTGGTGCAGGAGATCGGTCGCGAGCCGTCGCCGGAGGAGATCGCCGAACGGATGAATCTCCCCCTCGACAAGGTACGCAAGGTTCTCAAGATCGCCAAGGAGCCCATTTCCCTCGAAACTCCCATCGGGGAAGAGGAAGATTCGCACTTGGGGGATTTCATTGAGGACAAGGGCGTGGTTTCGCCTCTGGAGGCGGTCATCAAGGCCAACCTTTCGGAACAGACCGCCCGCGTGCTGGCCACCCTTACCCCCCGGGAGGAAAAGGTTCTGCGGATGCGTTTCGGCATCGGCGAGAAGAGTGATCATACCCTCGAGGAGGTGGGGCAGGACTTCGAGGTGACCCGGGAGCGGATTCGCCAGATCGAGGCCAAGGCCCTGCGCAAGCTCCGCCATCCGAGCCGGGCCAAAAAACTTCGCAGCTTCGTGGAGTAGCCGGCCTGTGCCGGAAAAACCAGAGGCCGCGCCGGTCAGACCCGACGCGGCCTCGCTGTTTTTGTGCCGAGCCGCCCGGCCCTGGCCGGCGGCACCGGGGAGGCTTTAATGGCCAAGGACAAGGCGCCGGTTACTCCGGCCATACGTCAACTACGGGCCGCAGGTATAACGTTTACGGACCACGTGTATGCCTATGAGGAAAAAGGCGGAACAGCCGTCTCCGCCCGGGAGCTCGACGTGGACGAACATTGCGTGGTGAAAACGCTTATCATGGAAGACGAGGCGAAACGGCCGCTCATCGTCCTGATGCACGGCGACCGGCAGGTCTCCACCAAGGAACTGGCGCGGGTCATGGGTGTCAAAAGTGTGTCTCCCTGCTCCCCCGACACGGCAAACCGGCATTCGGGCTACCAGGTAGGAGGGACTTCGCCCTTTGGTACGCGGCATGCCATGCCGGTCTATATGGAGGAGACGATACTCGGCCTGCCGAGGATATATATCAATGGCGGCAAGCGCGGCTATCTGGTGGGACTCGACCCCCGCGAGGCGTGCCGCCTGCTCGATCCCGTCCTCGTGCGGGTGGCCATCTGAGGTTCGGGGCAACTGGGTGTCGCGGGAGGTGATCCATGGAACTGCGTGAGCGATTCCTGCGTGCTGCCGAAGCGCTGCAGCGGGCCGAAGTGCTGGTCATCACGGCAGGGGCCGGCATGGGCGTTGATTCGGGGCTGCCCGACTTTCGGGGTGATAGCGGTTTCTGGAAGGCGTATCCGCCCTATGAACGGCTCGGCATCACCTTTGTCGGCGCTGCCAACCCGGCTCACTTCGAGAGGGATCCGGCCTTTGGCTGGGGATTCTACGGCCATCGGACCAATCTCTACCGCGCCACGGTCCCCCACGCCGGGTTCGGAATCCTCAGGGCATGGATCGAACGCTACGGTCTCGACCATTTCGTGGTGACCTCCAACGTGGACGGCCAGTTCCAGCAGGCCGGGTTTGCCGAAGACCGTATTCTGGAAGTGCACGGCTCCATTCATCATCTCCAGTGCGCCACGCCGTGCACCATGGCCATCTGGGAGAACCGGGAAACCATTCCCGTTGACGAGTCGACCATGCGGGCGGGTCACGTTCCCCGCTGCATCCACTGCGGTGGCGTGGCGCGGCCCAACATCCTCATGTTCGGGGACTATGGCTGGATCAACGGACGGACCGCCCGGCAGCAGCGGAACTTCGACGAGTTCCTGGCTGATGCCCGAGGCCGGCGCGCGGTGGTGGTGGAGCTGGGGGCGGGAACGGCAATTCCCACAATCCGCTACCTGACCGAGGAAGTCGGCTCCCTCCACCAGGCCGTGGCAATCCGGATCAATCCCCGGGAGGCTCAGATCGGCGCCCCCCATATTTCTCTCGCATGCGGCGCTCTTGAAGGGCTTGCCGGTATCAAATCCTGTCTGGAGTAATTCATGTCGTCGGTCATTGTACGCAAACGTACCGCAGTCACTCCCCTTTCGGGCGAGCACGCCTTCTTCGCCACCACTGCCAAGGGGGTCGAGGACGTCCTGGCCGCCGAGATGCGCAGCCTCGGTTTCCGCGGGGTGGCCATCGAGCGCGGAGGGGTGCGTTTCACGGGCGACCTTGCCGCCTGCTACCGGGCCAATCTCTGGTTGCGGACCGCGAGCCGCATCCTCGTGCCGCTTGCCCAGTTCCCCTGTGATTCACCCCAGCGGCTGTACGACGGTGTCCGCTCCATCCAGTGGAACGACTGGCTTACCCCCGACATGACCCTGGCAGTAGAATGCACTCTTCGCGATTCGGTCCTGACCCATTCGGGGTTCGTGGCCCTCAAGGCCAAGGACGCCATCGTCGACACCATCCGCGACCGCCACGGCAGGCGGCCCAACGTGAACCCGAGGCAGCCGGACCTGGGGGTTCATGTTCATCTGGCCCGCAACGTCTGCACCGTGAGCCTCGACAGTTCCGGGGCCAGTCTGGATCGGCGCGGCTACCGGACTGATGCGGGGGAGGCCCCGCTGCGGGAAACCCTTGCCGCCGCCCTTGTGGAGATTACAGGCTGGGACGGCACCGTTCCCCTCCTGGACCCCATGTGCGGCTCGGGCACCATCCTCGTGGAGGCGGCCCTCAAGGCTCTCAACCGGGCGCCCGGCCTCATCCGGGAGCGTTTCGGGTTCCAGCACTGGCCCGGCTTCGACTCTTCACTCTGGCGCCGTCTTGTAACCGAGGCCCGCCAGGGGGAGCGCACGTCACTGCCGGCCCCTCTCCTGGGGAGCGACCAGCAGACCGACCTTCTTGCGATCGCCGCAGCCAATGCCCGGCGGGCTGGAGTCGAACAGCACATCACCTTTACATCCGGTGATATGCGGGATCTGGCACCACCTCCCGCTCCCGGCGTTATCCTCTTTAACCCGCCTTATGGCCGGCGGCTCGGCGAAGAGGAAGAGCTTCGGGGCCTCTACCGCCAGATCGGCGACGTTCTGAAACAGCGCTGCGCCGGCTATACCGCCTGGCTTCTCACCGGCGGGACCGAGTTGGCCAAGGCAGTGGGGCTCAGGGCATCCCGGCGGATCGTCCTCTTCAACGGTCCCCTTGAGTGCCGCTTCCTGAGGTTTGATCTCTATTGACGGGTGCATCGGCGCGCGGGCAGCATTAACAATTCCCTTGACGCCTTGCATGGTTTGCCGTAAAGTTAAAGTTCGCTTTTCGGGCCTATAGCTCAGTTGGCTAGAGCAACCGGCTCATAACCGGTCGGTCCCAGGTTCGAGTCCTGGTGGGCCCACCACCCGACAACCCAGGTAGGAAGATGCGGGGATGCCCCGAGAGCTCCGATTACGATCGCAGGAACTGATCAGACGAAAAAGAGTGCACGCCGAACGGTGGCACTCTTTTTCTTTTGCCTTCGATGATGACGCCAAAAGTCTCTGACATACTCGGAATCATTAATAAATTTGCTCCACCAGTCCTTGCCGAAGAGTGGGATAACGTGGGGTTGATGGTGGGGGACCCGACCTGTGCCGTTTCACGGATCATGGTCGCCCTGGACGGCTCCCGGGAGGCCGTGGATGCCGCCATTGCCGCCGGGTGTCAGCTCCTGCTCACCCACCATCCGTTCCTCTTTCGTCCCCTCAAGCGAATATCCGCCAACGATCCGACCGGGGCAACCGTGCTGCGGGCCATTTCAGGCGGCTTGGCCGTCATCTCTCTCCATACCAATTACGATATCGCCGATGGCGGCATGAATGACCTCCTGGCGCAGCGGCTCGGCATGTGCTCTGCTCAGCCCCTGTCGGTGACGGCGACCGAAGAACTGGTCAAGCTTGCGGTCTTTGTGCCCCAGGGCCATGAAGAGCAGGTGTCCGAAGCCCTGTTCCGCTTCAGTGGCACGGTCGGCAACTACCGGGACTGCTCGTTCAGAAGCGGTGGTATCGGCACATTTCGTCCCCTTGAGGGGGCACGTCCCTTCCTGGGGGCAGTCGGGGTCAGGGAGCAGGTGGCAGAGACCCGTATCGAGGTTCTGGTGCGCAAGGAGATGGTTTCGTCCGCGCTTACGGCTCTCCTGAAGGCTCATCCCTACGAGGAGCCCGCTTTTGATCTCTACCCGCTACTCAATCGCGGGGCTGCGCAGGGGCTCGGCAGGATCGGGTATCTGGCGGAGGAGACGACGCTGGCTTCCTTTGCCGATGCCGTGAAGGCAAAGCTGGACCTTGTCGGCGTCCGGCTCGTGGGTGACGCGGGGAGGCGGGTGAAGAAGGTTGCCCTCTGCGGCGGCAGCGGCATGTCGCTGTTGCGAGATGCCCACCGTCAGGGTGCGGACGTATTCGTGACCGGGGATGTGAAGTATCATGAAGCACGGGATGCGGAGGCTCTCGGTATCGCACTGCTGGATGCCGGACATTTCGGCACGGAGGCCATCATGGTGTCCGGCGTTGCGGAACGGCTGACGGCTGATCTGGTCCCGAAGGGGTTCGAGGCTGACGTGGTTGCGTTCAATGGCGAGCGGGACCCATTTGTCTGGCGATAAACGGTTTCTTCCGGGAGACTGACTAACGGAGAACAGAGGGAGGTTGGTGTTGCGCAAAAATCTGATGCTGCTTGAGGAACTGCAGGAGCTTGACCTGAAGATCGACGGCCGCCAGGGAGAACGGCAGGCGCTTCTCGATCAGCTCGCCGAGTTGGACCGGCAGGTGGAAGAGGCGCGGCTCGCCGTGGACGGCGTCAAGTCCGAACTGACGGTCGCCGAAGAGGAAAAGCGGGGTCTTGAAGCGAATCTGGCCGCGGAGGATGAGAATATCGTCCGCTCAGAGGCGCGGCAGAAGGAAATCAAGACCCAGAAAGAGTACCAGGCGATCCTGAAAGAGATCACGGCGGCCAAGAAGCAGAAGGGCGAGCTTGAGGAGCAACTCATCCAGAAAACGGGACAGGTCGAGCAATTGGCTGCCGATATCGCTGCCCGGGAGGGAGATCTTGACAGCCTGGAGGAGAACCTGGGAGACCGCAAGGCAGAGCTTGCGTCTGCCCTGGAGCGTCTCGATCAGGAAATAGCATCGGATGCCTCCGCCAAGGCCGAGACGGCCAAGGGAATCCCGGCATCGCTGCTCAAGCGGTACGAAGCCCTGCGCCTCCGTCGCCAGGGCGTGGCTCTCGTGGTCGCCCGGAACGGTAACTGCTCGGGCTGCAACATGAACCTGCCGCCCCAGCTTTACAATTCGCTCTACAGGGGGGACGACCTGGTCCTCTGCCCCCATTGCCAGCGGATGCTGGTGTTGCGTCAGGACGCCTGACGCAGGGTTGTCGAATAACGGCTTGGTCGAAGCAGAACAGATGGCCGCTCTCCGCGTGCGGGGGGAGGAAAGTCCGGGCTCCACAGGGCATGGTGCTGGATAACGTCCAGCGGGGGCGACCCCAGGGATAGTGCCACAGAGAGAAGTCCGCCCGCTCAGGCGGGTAAGGGTGAAAGGGTGAGGTAAGAGCTCACCGGGTTCGGCGGTGACGCCGGATGCCAGGTAAACCCCACCAGGAGCAAGGCCGAATAGGGAAGCGTCAAGGACGGCCCGTCCGTGCTTCCGGGTTGGCTGCTTGAGGCCGTCGGTAACGGCGGTCCCAGAGGAATGGTCATCGCCCGCCAAGGGGTAACCCGCGGTGGGAACAGAACCCGGCTTATGGGCTGCTTCGGCCAGTTTTTTTACAGACCATGCGGGCTTCGCCGCAACAAACTCGAAGAATCCGGCTCTCTTCATGAATGATCAGGACGTCTGGCATGCCGCGGTGGCGGCGGTCACCGGCGAATACCTCCGGCTCCCGCAGCCGGTCAGGGCGATGCTCCGGGAGAAGGGGAGCGCCATTCGCGCGGCCAAGGAGGAGTTGCACCGCCTGGCCCACGAAATGGGCAGTTCGGTGATCTGTGCCTCCTGCGGCGGCGAGTGCTGCCTGCGGGGAAAGTACCATTTTACGGTGGCGGACCTGCTGATTTATCGATCAACGAATGCCGAGCTTTTCGAGCCCCGCTTCGGCCGCGACTTCTGCCCCTATCTCGGTGACGCAGGCTGCCTCATGCAGCCGGCCCTGCGACCGTTCAATTGCATAACGTTTAACTGCGAGCGGGTTGAAGGGCTGTGGGAGCCGGAGCGGATTGACGAGTTCTATCGCCGCGAACGGGAGCTTTGCCGCCTCTATGGTGAGTTTGAGGCGCTTCTCGGTTCCCGCGCCAGGCAGGGGCTTCTCATGGTGCAGGCCGATCGCCTGCGGCCTCTGTAGGGTTTCATTCTCGAAACGGAGCAAGGGGGGGCAATGTCAACCGCCATCAATGATCTCGTTCTGGTCCACATAGACAACAAGCCGGGATTCTACGCCCGTATCGAAGATGTTTCGCCCGATGTGAAGCCCGGTTGGTGGCGGGTCAAGCTCCTGGTGCTCACGGTGCCCCTGGAAATCTATACCTGGATACTTGAGGAGGCCCAGATCAACGGGACTCCCTTCACCATGGGCGGGACACCGATCCGGATGGAAAAAATCGTGTCGCCCCTGGCGCGGGAGTCCGTTACCCCGTCTCAGTCGCCGGAGCCTCCTCCCGGCGACCCGCCGGACAAGGGGAAGGGGGCGAAAATCGTCTCCCTGCTGGATCGGAAAAAGGATAAGTAACTCAAGGGGCGCTGCGCCCCTTTTTTTCTTCTCCCTCCGTTGTGGTGAATCGGATTCATCCCTCCTGTTTCTAAGTCCTGTTCCCATGTCCGTTGAACTCGCTTTGACACTCTGCCGGCAGGTTTGCAGCATGCCGGTGGGATGGCGAAAGACGGTACATTCTGTTCGTGAATTCCATTGGTTTTTGGGGATAGGGACATACCCGCATGATCGGCCGGGGTGTTCGCTGAGGCTCTTGTTTATCCGCGGCCGTCCGAGAGGGCAATTCAGCTTTCCGGCGGTTCTGGGAACGCGATAACTGGTTGAAATAGAACTAAAACAATCCCCTGTGCAATGGCCAGATTTGCCTTGACAACCCTTGGGGTGGCGGGTATAGTTTTTGGCACTAAGTGGTAAATTGTGGTAAATCGTGGCAAGGTGTGCCGGGGAATATGTTCAGAGGAATCTACGAGACAACCATTGACGCCAAGGGACGAACGAGTCTTCCGGCCAAATTCCGGGAGATTCTCGTTGACGTTCATGGTGACGATCGTTTCGTGATAACCAACTCTGCGCCCGTTGATCTGGGGGGAGGCGCCTTCAGTAGCGGTCTCCTGATTTTTCCCTATGCCAAGTGGGTGGAGTTCGAGGAACATTTCCGTTCCAGCAGGGGACTGAGCTCTGCCCAGCGCAACAGTATCATGCGGACGATCATTTCCCCCGCGGTTGAGTGCTGCGCCGACAAGCTGGGGCGCCTGCTGATCCCTCCCCACCTGAGAAAAGGGGCCGCCCTTGAGCGGGACATCCTTTTTATCGGCGTGATGGACAAGATTGAGGTCTGGAGCCAGGCCGAGCGCGAGAAGGTTCGGATTCAGGATCTGAAGAATTTCCCGTCCGATTCCGAGACGGTGGCAGAGTTGGGGCTCTAGGTGGCGACATTTTCGCACCGTCCGGTCATGCCGGCCGAGGTGCTGGAGTACTTATCCCCCCGCCCCGGCGGGGTGTATGTGGACGGGACTCTGGGGGGGGCTGGGCATGCCCGGCTGATCCTCGAGGCAACGGCCCCGGACGGGATGTTGATCGGGTTTGACCGGGACCCTGCGGCTCTGGCGGCCGCCCGTGAACGACTCGCTTCATTTGGCGAGCGATTCAGGCCGGTCCCCGCCAACTTCTCGGAGATGGGTCGGATTCTTGCCGAGTTGGAGGTCGACGGTGTCGACGGATTTCTCCTTGATGTGGGGGTCTCCTCTCACCAACTGGACACGGCGGAGCGGGGGTTCAGTTTCCTGGCCGATGCGCCTCTCGACATGCGGATGAATACCTCGGTACCCGGCACCGCCGCGGACCTGGTCAACGGACTGGGCGAACACGAGCTGGCCCGGATCATAAAAGAATATGGCGAAGAGCGATGGGCGCGGCGGATCGCCTCGTTCATCGTCAAGGCCCGGGCCGGCGGACCAATCGAGCGAACGCTCCAGTTGGTCGACATCATCAAGGGGGCAATCCCGCGGGGAGCCTGGGAAGAGCGGCTTCACCCGGCCACCCGGACCTTCCAGGCCCTTCGGATAGCGGTGAACGACGAACTCGGCAGCCTGGAGCGGGGGCTTGAGGCTGCCCTTGGACTGCTGAGACCCGGCGGGCGGGGGGTGGTGATCTCCTTTCACTCGCTGGAGGATCGAATCGTCAAAACCATGTTCCGCCGTTACGCCCAGGGGTGCACCTGCCCCAAGGAGCTTCCCCGCTGCGTGTGCGGCGGCGCTCCCCGACTCCGCATCCTGACGGGGCGGCCGGTCATGGCGGGTGAAGCAGAGGTGGCAAAGAATCCGAGAGCGCGCAGTGCCAAGCTGCGGGCGGCAGAAAAACTGTAGTATTTGCGGATGCAGAAGGAGGCGGAGATGGCGCAGGCACGGACGGAATTCAGCAAGGTTGCGGCTCCCAGGAAGCTGGAGGAGATGTACGCCCAGCGGGGCGACCTGTTCCCGTACCTTCTTGCGGTGCTGGTTCTGTTGACCCTTGTCTCCGTCTTTCACGTCTGGTCCCGCGTGCGCGTCGTTGACCTGAACCTGGAGGTCGCCGAGGTGGCTCGTCAGCTCAAGACGGCTCAGGAGGAGCAGAATCGCCTCAAGCTCGAAGTGGCTTCCCTCAAGACCCCGGCCCGGATCGAGGCCGTGGCCAAGGGGGAGCTGGGCATGGCGCTTCCCACGGATCAGCAGGTGGTTGTTGTGAAATGAGATATGACGCGGAGAAATGGATAACTCTGCGCATCCGCTTTATTGGCGGTTTCTTCGTTTTCTTTTTTTCTCTCGTTGTTTGTCGCGCCTTCTATCTCCAGGTGGTCAAGCGCGACCACCTGCTCAAGCTTGCCGACCGCCAGCACCAGAAGATTGTTCCCCTGACGCCTGCCCGGGGGGCCATATACGACGCGAACGGCTCGGCCCTTGCCGTGTCGGTGGAGATGGATTCCTGCTTTGCCGAGCCCAAGTCGATCGCTGACCTGGACGAGACGGCGGTGCGGCTCTCCCCGGTTCTGGGCATTCCGAAAGAAACCCTGCTCCGCAAGCTGCAGGGGAACAGGAACTTTGTCTGGCTCCAGCGCCGGTTGACTCCCGATGTGGTGAAAAGAATCCGGTCACTGGATATTGACGGGATCGGTTTCGTCAAGGAAACCAAACGGTTTTACCCCAACTCGGAAGTGGCGGCCCATGTCATCGGTTTTACCGGCCTGGACCCTGAGGGGCTTGAGGGGATCGAACGGCGCTACGACACAACCATCCTTGGCGGCACCGGTTATCTGGTGACCGAGCGGGACGCCCTTGGCCGGGATGTGGCGCTGAAGGGGACTGTGGTCCAGAACGGGGCCATGGGGCACAATGTCGTTCTGACCCTTGACAAGAACATCCAGTACATCGCCGAAAAGGAGCTTGCCCGGGCCGTTGACGGCAGCGGCGCCCGGGCCGGCACCGCCGTCGTCATGGACCCCCATACCGGACGGGTCCTGGCCATGGCCAATTACCCGACGTTCAATCTGAACGCCCACGGCGCCTATCATCCATCCCTGTGGCGCAACAGGGCTGTGGCCGACAGCTATGAGCCGGGATCCACCTTCAAGGTGTTTCTCATCGCCTCGGCCCTTGAGGAAAAGGTGATCAGGCCGGGCGACTGGATCAACTGCGAGGGTGGCAGCTTCTCCATCGGCGGGCGGACCATTCACGACACCCACAAGTATGGGAGCCTGAGCATCCCGGAGATTCTGAAGTATTCGAGCAACATCGGGTCCGCAAAGATTGGCAGCCGCCTCGGTGCATCAAGGCTCTATTCATACCTGCGGAATTTCGGCTTCGGTGCGCGGACCGGCATTGATCTCCCCGGAGAGACAGGGGGAACCCTCAGGGACTGGAACCAGTGGTACGGCATCGATCTGGCCACCGTCTCCTTCGGCCAGGGGGTGACCGCCAGTTCCATCCAGCTTGCGGCAGCCGTTTCCGCCATCGCCAATGGCGGGACCCTCATGAAGCCGTACCTGGTTGAGCGGGTCGTCGACAGCGAGGGCAACGTCATCAAGAGTTCATCTCCGCAACCGGTGCGACGGGTGGTCTCCGAGGCAACAGCCACGTCCGTGGCCCGCATGATGGAAGGGGTGGCAGTGGAGGGCGGGACCGGCACCAACGCGGCAGTGGAAGGATTTCGGGTGGCGGGCAAGACGGGTACGGCCCAGAAGGTCGACCCGGTGACGCGGGGCTACTCGCTCACCAAGCGTACAGCCTCATTCATCGGTTTTGTCCCGGCCGATCGGCCCCGGCTTACCATCCTCGTCATGATCGATGAGCCCAAGACAAGCCCCTATGGCGGAGTCGTGGCGGCGCCCGCCTTCAGTTCCATTGCACTGCAGTCCCTCTGCTACCTGAAGGTGCCGCCCGACGGCATTGTCAGGAGCAAGCCGAAGGTGGTCGAGGCAAAGGCAGGCCAGCACGCGGAAGACGAACTTCCCGCCGCGGAAGGAGAGATCGTCGACGCAGGAGAAGGGGCAGTGATGCCCAACTTTCGAGGCATGAGCATGCGGCAGGCCCTCAAGGCCATGGAAGAGCGGGGGCTCAACGTGAGGCTCATGGGAAGCGGTCGGGCCGTCGAGCAAAGCCCGCGTCCCGGACACCGGATTGGGCCGTCGGATCAGGTGTGGGTGAAGTTCGTACCATCGGCATGACGCCAGCAATTACGCTTCAATGGCGAGGAACCATGCGACTAGAAGATCTGGCACGGGTTGTTGATCCCATCGCGGTACGGGGCGATCTGACGCGGGAGATCAACGGACTTTACTGCGATTCACGGCAGGTGAGGTCCGGTGGTCTCTTTTTCGCGTTAAAAGGGGTCGCGTCCGACGGGCATGACTTCATTGCGGCTGCCCGCGAACGGGGCGCGGTCGCCGTTGTGCTGGAGGACGAAGCGCGGGCGCCGGGCGAGATGGAATGGATCCGGGTCAGGGATGCCCGCCTTGCCATGTCGCGAATGGCGGCGCTCTTTTACGGACAGCCCACTGACGGCGTGCCGGTGGTGGGCATCACCGGCACCAACGGCAAGACCACCACCACCTATCTGGTCGAGGCGATCATGGCCCGGGCAGGCATTCCGGCAGCAGTGCTCGGAACCATCAGCTACCGCTTCGGCTCGAAGCTCGTTCCCGCGCCCCACACCACGCCGGAATCCGTTGAACTGCAGGCAACAATCCGCGATCTGGTGGACGAGGGGGCGAAGGCGGTGGTGATGGAGGTCTCGTCCCATGCCCTGGAGCAGCGGCGGGTAGACGGCTGCCGCTTCGACGTGGCGGTCTTCACGAATTTGACCCGCGACCATCTGGACTATCACCGGGACATGGAGTCCTATTTCGGCAGCAAGGCCCGGCTGTTTACGGAGCTTGTGGCGCCCGACGGGATCAAGCCGCGGCGCACGGCCGCCATCAACGGGGATGACTCCTACGGCGCCCGGCTGATCGAGTCCTCCGCCGCGCCCGTGGTTTCCTACGGGCTTGCCGCCGATGCGGCCGTGCGTGCCGAAAACGTCGTCTTCTCCGTGGACGGCATTGCAGGGACCCTTGTCACTCCGCTCGGGACGGCCCCGTTTCACTCGCACCTGCTGGGGCGGTTCAACCTGTACAACATCCTCGCCGCCGTTGCCGCGGGCGTCGGCCTCGGACTCCCTCTTGACGCCATTCTGGGGGGGATCGAGGATGATGTCCGGGTTCCGGGGCGGTTGGAGCGGGTGCCCAACGAACGGGGCCTAACGGTGCTGGTGGACTACGCCCACACGGGCGATGCCCTGGAAAATGTCCTGAAGACCGTGTCGGAGCTGGCCACGGGGCGGATCATTACCGTCTTCGGCTGCGGCGGCGACCGCGACCGGGGCAAACGGCCCGTGATGGCGGAAATCAGCGGGCGCTACAGTCATCTGACCATCGTTACTTCCGACAACCCAAGGACCGAGGAGCCCAGGGCGATCATCGAGGAGGTTCTGACCGGCGTCAGACCCATGGGACTGCGGGAATACGATGCCCGTGAACTGGGCCGGGGCTTTGTGGACAAGGGGTTCACCTCGCTGGTGTCCCGGCGCGACGCCATCCGGCTTGCCGCAACGGTTGCCGCGGCGGGCGACATCGTGCTCCTGGCGGGCAAAGGGCATGAGGACTATCAGATCATCGGAACGGAAAAGTTCCACTTTGACGATCGCGAAGAGGCGGCCGCCGCATTCCGTTCATCGGACAGCGGAGAATAGGGTTGGACAGGGACGTGCTGTTTACGCTCGATGACATACTGGGGGCCACGGGCGGGGAGATCGTGGCGGGAGGCGAGACAGCCGGAGCCTTTGGCGTCTCCACCGATTCGCGGACCGTGGAGCCCGGTGATCTCTTCATCCCGCTGCGGGGTGAGCGGTTTGACGGGCACGACTACCTGGACGCGGCAAGCGCCCGGGGAGTGCGGCTGGCCCTGGTTGAGCGGCAGTGGCTGGCGGGGCGCCAGCTTCCGGTCGATGTGACCTGCATTGCCGTGGACGACACGCTGCGGGCGCTGGGCGATCTGGCGGCATGCCACCGCCGGCGGTTTGACATCCCCGTGGTGGCGGTGACCGGGAGCAACGGCAAGACCACCACCAAGGAAATGCTGGCCGCGATTCTGGCCCGGACCGGCGAGGGGCTGAAGACGGAGGGGAACCTCAATAACCTGATCGGTGTGCCCCGCATGCTGTTCCGGCTCTCGGAGGCACACCGGTGGGCGGTGCTGGAGATAGGCATGAGCGAGTTCGGGGAGATCGACCGGCTTGCGGAGATCGTCCGGCCTGCCGTGGGTGTCATCACCAATGCCTATCCGGCCCACCTGGAAACCCTTGGCAGCGTGGAAGGGGTTGCCCGGGCCAAGGGAGAGCTCTTTTTGAGGCTTGAGCCGGGCTCCTGTGCCGTTTATAACGCCGATGACCCGCTCATTGCCCGCTGCCCCAGCCCCGATGGGGTGAAGCGTGTCTCTTTCGGGCTCAGGGGCGGCGACGTGACCGCGGAAGACGTGGAGAACATGGGGAAAAAAGGGCAGCGGTTCACGCTGCGGCTCCCCGGCGGCCGCGTCACCGTTACCCTGCACGCCTTTGGCAGTCACAATGTGGCCAATGCCCTGGCCGCTGCCGCAGCGGCCCGCGTGCTCGGCGTTGCGCCCGACGAGATCGCCCGGGGACTCGGCGAATTCATGCCCTATGCCCGTCGCTTCAACCTGGAGGAAGTGGGGGATGTGGTGCTGATCGACGACAGCTACAACGCGAACCCCGCCTCCATGGCCGCCGCCCTTACCACCTTGCGGGAGATCAAGGGGAGCGGCCGGGCCGTGGCAGTGCTGGGCGACATGCTCGAACTGGGCGCCGGGGCCGAAGAAGCCCATCGGCAATTGGGACGGCTGGCTGCCACGTGCGTGGACCGGCTCTACGTGCTGGGTGCCATGGCGGGGACCGTTGCCGCCGGTGCCCTCGAAGGGGGGCTTGAAGAGCGCACCGTGACCATCGCGGCCGACCATGGCGAGATCGTTGCCGATCTGAGGCGGACGGCTGCGACGGGCGAGATGATTCTGGTGAAGGGCTCCCGCGGCATGGCCATGGATCGGGTAGCCGAGGGAATCAGGGATGCGTTCGCCGCCTCCGGCGGCAAAGGGGGCCACGTCTAATGCTCTACCATCTGCTCTATCCGCTGGCCGCCGATTTCCGGATCTTCAACGTCTTCAAATATCTGACGTTCCGGACCATCTATGCCGTCATCACCGCCCTGGTGGTGTCGTTCATCCTGGGGCCGTGGGTCATCCGGAAGCTGGAGGCGCTCCAGGCCCGTCAGGTGATCCGCACCGACGGCCCCGAGTCGCACCTGAAAAAATCGGGCACCCCCACCATGGGGGGGATCCTCATCCTCTCATCCATAGCCATCCCGACCCTTCTCTGGGCCGACCTGACGAACCGGTACGTCTGGACAACGCTTTTCGTGATCCTCGGCTACGGCCTTATCGGCTTCACCGACGATTACAAAAAGGTGGTGGAAAAGGATACCAAGGGGCTCTCGCCCCGGCAGAAGATGTTCTGGCAGATGCTCATCGCGGGCGGCGCCGTCTGCTTCCTCGTCCTCGTCGCCGGCATGTCAACGGATCTCTCGGTGCCCTTCTTCAAGCGGCTGCATCCGGATCTGTCGTACCTCTACATCCCCTTCGGCATGCTGGTTGTCGTGGGGGCGAGCAATGCCGTGAACCTGACCGACGGTCTCGACGGCCTCGCCATAGGGCCGGTTGCCATCAATGCGGCCACGTTTCTGCTCTTTGCCTACATCGCGGGCAATGCCAAACTTTCCAGCTATCTCCAGACTCCCTACGTGCCGGGAGCCGGTGAGCTGGCGGTCCTCTGCGGCGCCATGGTGGGCGCCGGTATCGGGTTTCTCTGGTACAACGCCTATCCCGCAGAGGTCTTCATGGGCGACGTGGGCTCCCTTTCCCTGGGGGGCGGGCTCGGCATCCTGGCGGTCATCACCAAGCAGGAGATGCTGCTGGTGATCGTGGGCGGCATTTTCGTGGTGGAGGCCCTGTCGGTCATCTTTCAGGTCGGATCGTACAAGTATCGGGGCAAGCGGATATTCAGGATGGCCCCCATTCACCACCACTTCGAACTGAAAGGGGTGGCGGAGCCGAAGATCATCGTCAGGTTCTGGATCATCACCATCATTCTGGCACTGGTCGCCATTTCGACGCTGAAGCTGAGATAGCATGGACCTTGAAGGAAAGAACATACTCGTTGTGGGCCTCGCCCGGACCGGGGTGGCGGTCGCCCGCTTCCTGGCCGCGCGGGGCGCACGGGTGACCGTGACCGACCTGCGGGACGAGACCGCCCTGGCCGGTCCGCTGGAGCAACTGGCCGGCCTCCCTGTGACCTACGTGCTGGGACGCCACGACGAGGCTGACTTCGCTGCGGCCGAAACGGTGGTGGTAAGCCCGGGCGTGCCCCAGGAAAGCCCCTATCTCCAGGCGGCGCGGCGGGCCGGGCGTGAGGTCGTTACCGAGATCGAGCTTGCGTCCCGGTTCATCACCGCGCCTCTGGTGGCCATCACGGGCACCAACGGCAAGACGACCACCACGACCCTCACGGGCGAACTCTTCGCGGGATGCGGATTCCGGACGTTCGTTGGGGGAAACATCGGCAATCCGCTCATCGAACTGGTGGAGACCGGGGCAACAGTGGACCGGGTGGTGGTTGAGATCAGCTCCTTCCAGCTTGAATGGATCCGCTCGTTCCGGCCCACGGTCGCGGTGCTCCTCAACATCACCGAGGACCACCTGGACCGGTACGCCACCTATCAGGAGTATATCGACGCCAAGGCCCGGATTTTCGAGAACCAGACCGCGTCGGACTGGGCGGTCCTCAACATGGACGATCCGATCGTGGCGGGGCTCGCCGGCAGGACGCACGCCGCAGTGTTCCCCATGAGCCGGCAACGGGAGCTTAGCGAGGGGATATTCTGCCGGGACGGGGTCATCACCTTCCGCCATGGCGGCCGCCAGGAGCGGTTTCCCACGGACCGCTTCAGAGTCACCGGGGTCCACAACATCGAGAACATCATGGCATCCCTGGCCGCCGCGCTGCTTCTGGGATGCAATGCCGAACGGGCGCTGGCATGCGTTGAGGCGTTCGGCGGACTCCCCCACCGGATGGAACTGGTGCGCGAACTCAACGGCGTCCGCTACTTCGAGGACAGCAAGGCCACCAATGTGGGAAGCGTGGAAAAGGCGCTGGCAAGCTTCAACGACATCACCCTCATCGCCGGCGGCAAGGACAAGGGGGGAAGCTATGCCCCCCTCGCCGGCCTCGTGGCCGAGCGCGTACGGCACATGATCCTGATCGGCGAGGCAAAGGAGCGGATGGCCCACGAACTGGGACATCTTACGGACACCCGCATGGCAGCGACCCTGGAAGAGGCCGTGGAACTGGCCGCCTCCCTGACGCTGCCGGGGGGAGTGGTCCTCTTCTCGCCCGCCTGCTCCAGCTTTGACATGTTCCGCGATTACGAAGAACGGGCGCAGCGGTTCCGCGCCGCCGTGGACGCGCTGAGTCCGGGAGGCGCGCCGTGAACCTGGGCCTGAACGTAAGGGAGATCGAGCGCTACGACCTCGTGATCCTCCTCATGGCGGTGGCTCTCACCTGCTTCGGGGTGGTGATGGTCTACTCGGCCTCCTCGGTCGTGGCTACCAAGAAGTTCCACGACGGGTTCTACTTTCTCAAGCGCCAGGGCGTTTACGCGCTCCTCGGCTTCGGCGTCATGGCCGTTGCCATGCGGATTGACTACCGCATCTGGCGCGAGTACGCCGTCCCGATCCTGTTGGGCTGCCTCTTTCTCCTGTTTCTCGTCTTCATCCCGGGAATCGGCGGAGCGGCCAAGGGGGCGTCCCGGTGGATCAGGCTGCCGGGATTCAATTTCCAGCCGTCGGAGCTGGCAAAGATCGCACTCATCGTTTACATGGCCTATTCGCTCGATAAAAAACAGGATAAGGTAAAATTCTTTTCCACGGGCTTTCTCCCGTACATGGTGCTCCTGTCCGCCGTCCTGCTGATCCTTCTCAAGCAGCACGACCTGGGCGCGGCCCTCACCATGGGACTGGTGGCCATCATCATGCTCTTCGCGGCGGGGACCCGGCCGCGCTACATCATCGCCATGGGGATGGTGGCTCTGCCGATTCTCTACTTCCTCGTCATGAACGTGGATTACCGGCGCCGGCGCATCCTTGCCTACCTCAACCCGTGGGAGGACCCCACCGATACCGGCTTCCAGATCATCCAATCGTGGCTTGCCTTCGGCAACGGCGGGGTGCTCGGCCAGGGGCTCGGCGAGGGCAAGCAGAAAATGTTCTATCTTCCCGAGGCCCACACGGACTTCATCCTGTCGGTCACCGGCGAAGAGCTGGGGCTCGTCGGCGTGACGGTCATCGCCGCCATGTTCCTCATGCTGGTCCTGCGCGGCGTCCGGGTGGCGCTCATGGCCCAGGAGCCCTTCGGGCGGTTCCTGGCATTCGGCATTGCCACGCTGCTCGGGATCCAGGCGTTCGTCAACATGGCGGTGGTGACGGGGCTCCTGCCCACCAAAGGCCTGGCGCTTCCCTTTATCAGCTACGGAGGAAGTTCATTGATAGTGACACTGTTCGCGGTGGGGATCCTTCTCAATATCTCGACGCGGCTCAAGGGGGCGCCATGAAGCTGCTGATAGCCGGAGGGGGAACGGGCGGGCATCTCTTCCCGGGCATAGCGGTGGCCGAGGAATTCCTCGCCCGCGACAAACGGAACGAAGTCCTCTTCGTGGGGACCTGGAAAGGGATCGAGGCGCGGGTGTTGCCCAAAACGGGGTACCGGCTCGAATGCATCACCGCGGCCGGCATCCGGGGCAAGGGGAGTCTGGCCCGGGCCAAGGGGCTTGCCAAATTCCTCTACGGCTACGCCCAATCGCGCAAGATCCTGAAGGAGTTCAGTCCGGACCTGGTGCTCGGCGTCGGCGGATATGCCTCGGCGCCCGCCCTGATGGCGGCGCGGGGGATGCAGATCCCGCGTTTCATCCACGAGCAGAACGCCATCCCGGGCTTCACCAACCGGATGCTGGCCAAGGTGGCAGACAAGATATTCATCTCCCTCGAGGAGTCGCGGACGTATTTTCCCGAGGACAAGACGCTCCTGACCGGCAATCCGCTCCGCCGCCAGATCCTGCAGCAGGTTGCCCTGGCCGAACGCCGGGAGCGGGGCGATGACGCCTTCCATCTCCTGGTCTTCGGCGGCAGCGCCGGCGCCCACCGGATCAACCTGACCATGGGCGAGGCTCTGTCCTTCCTGAAGGAGATGAAGGAGAGGCTGCGGATCACCCACCAGACCGGGGAGAACGATCTGGAAGATGTGACCGCCGCCTATGAAGAGCAAGGCTTCGCAGCCGACGTAGTGGCCTTCATCGATTCCATGGCCGATGCCTATCGCTGGGCAGACCTGATCGTCTGCCGGGCAGGGGCCACCACCATCGCCGAGGTAACCGCCTGCGGCAAGCCCTGCATCTTCATCCCCTATCCCCACGCCGTGGACGACCACCAGCGCCGCAACGCCGAATCGCTCCTCAAGCGGGGAGCCGGGTTCGTCATTATCGAGCAGGAACTTTCAGGCAAGGTGCTGGCACAAGCGATCCGCGACCTCATGGACGACCAGGCGCGGCTCAAGGCCGTCGGCGAGGCGGCCCAGGGGCTTGCCCGGCTGGATGCGGCCCAGGCCATTGTCGACGAGATGGTGGCACGCACAAGGAAAGAAGAGTAACCATGTACGGTAAAATAGAGAAAATTCACTTCGTCGGCATCGGCGGCATCGGCATGAGCGGAATTGCCGAGGTGCTCCTCAACCTGGGGTACAAGGTGTCGGGCTCCGATCTGAAGCAGTCCGACACCACCGACCGGCTCGCCTCGCTCGGGGGAGAAATCCGCTTCGGGCATGCCCGGGAGAACCTGGCCGATGTGGACGTGGTGGTCACCTCCACGGCGGTCCGCGACGACAACCCGGAGGTGGTCGAGGCCAAGCGGCGGATGATTCCGGTGATCCCCCGGGCCGAGATGCTGGCGGAACTGATGCGGATGAAGTACGGCATCGCCATCGCGGGCACCCACGGCAAGACCACCACCACCTCCATGGTGGCGACGGTTCTTACCCACGGCGGCATCGATCCCACCATCGTCATCGGCGGCAAGCTCAACACCCTCGGCACCAACGCCAAGCTTGGCCAGGGCCAGTTCCTGGTGGCCGAAGCCGACGAGTCGGACGGCTCGTTCCTGAAGCTCTCGCCTACGATTGCGGTGGTGACCAATATCGACGCCGACCACCTCGACTTCTATACCGGCGGGATCGATCAGATCAAGGACACCTTTGTCGACTTCATCAACAAGATTCCCTTTTACGGGCTGGCAGTACTCTGCCTGGAAGACCGCAACATCGCCGAGATCCTCCCGCGGGTGAAGAAGCGCTTCGTCACCTATGGCCTTTCGTCCCAGGCCGACATCCGTGCGACCCACATCCGGCTCGAAGGGGGGACCACTTCTTTTGTGGCCCACTACAAGGGATACCGCATGGGTGAGGTATCCTTCTCCATGCCCGGCGCCCACAACGTGCTGAATGCCCTTGCCTGTATCGCCGTTGCCATGGAGCTGGACGTCCCCTTCCCACAGATTCAGGAAGGGTTCGCCACGTTCGGCGGGGTAGGACGGCGTTTCCAGGTAAAGGGAGAGACGGACGGCATCACCGTGGTTGATGATTACGGCCACCATCCGGCGGAGATCCGGGCCACCCTGGCTGCCGGCAAGAGCGGCTGGCCCGAGAGGCGGCTCGTGGTGGCGTTCCAGCCCCACCGGTTCAGCCGGACCAAGGAACTGTTCACCGAGTTCGTCACCTGTTTCTACGACGCAGACGTGCTGGTCCTGACGGATGTTTATCCGGCCGGCGAGGCCCCCATTGAAGGTGTGTCGGCCGAGCGACTGGCCGAGGAGATCCGCAAGCACGGCCAGCGCGACGTGACCTATGTGGCCGACCGGGAGGTGCTTCCCGAGCACCTGCTGACGGTCGTGCAGCCCGGCGACATCGTGCTGACCCTGGGGGCGGGAAATATCTGGCAGTCCGGCGAGGCGTTCCTCGCGAAACTGAAAGAAGCCCGGCAGTCCTAGCGGGCCCGGAGTGGTTCTTTGAACGATCGGTTGGCGGCACGGCTTGAGGCGGAAGTGCGGGGGGAGATCCTCCGGGACGAGCCCATGGCGCGCCATACGTCGCTGAAAGTGGGCGGCCCGGCGGACTTCTTCGTCACCCCGGCCGACCCCGACGACATGCGGGTGCTCCTGGCACTTCTGGCCGAAACCGGCACTCCCTGGCTGGCAGTGGGGGGGGGCTACAACCTCCTGATCCGCGACGGAGGCTTTCGGGGCGTCGTGATTTCGCCGGCGCGCATGACCACCCTGGAGCGGCTCGAAGGAAACCGGGCCGGGGTGGGGGCCGGAGTGGCCAATGGCAGGCTGACGGTCTTTCTCCGGGACGAAGGCCTTGCCGGCCTGGAGTTTCTCTGTGGGATTCCCGGCACCGTCGGCGGTGCCCTTGCCATGAATGCCGGCGCGCACGGCAATGCCATTCTCGACCGGGTCGAAGAGATCCTGACCATCGGCACTGCGGGCTTCGAGCGCAAGGGGCGTGAACTGTTCGATTACGGCTACCGGTACCTCAGGCTGCAACCGGGAGAAATCATCATCGGGGCCACGTTCGTGCTCGATCCCGCCGATCCCCGGCGGATCGGCGAACGGATCGACGGGTACCGAGCCCACCGGGCCGCCAGCCAACAGGTCGGCTTCCCCAATGCGGGGTCTTTCTTCAAGAACCCGCCCGGTCAGGCGGCCTGGCGGCTGATCGAAGATGCGGGGCTCAGGGGGGCTCGGGTGGGAGGAGCCCAGGTGTCCGAGGTCCACGCCAACTTTCTGGTCAACCGGGGGGGGGCCACGGCCGCCGATTTCCTGGCCCTGGCAGCACGCATCAAGGAGGCGGTGAAGCTCAAAAGCGGCACGGCTCTTGAAGAAGAAGTCAACATTTTCGGTGATGAGTAAGGGGTTGTGATGCCTCGCGCGGAGCGGCAATGACGAGGGATGAGTTGAAAACCAGGAAGATAGGCGTACTTATGGGAGGGCTCTCGGCCGAGCGCGAAGTGTCCCTTGCCAGCGGTGGCGCTGTGTTGAAGGCCCTCCAGAGCCGGGGATATGACGCGGTTCCTGTGGACGTCGGCCGGGATCTCCCGCAGGTCCTGGTCCGGGAGTGGATCGATGTTGCCTTCATCTGCCTCCACGGCCGCTACGGGGAGGACGGAACCGTCCAGGGACTGCTGGAGCTCATGGGCATCCCCTACACCGGATCGGGAGTCCTGGCCAGCGCCCTTGCCATGAACAAGATCGTCGCCAAAGAGGTCTTCGCCGCCCGGGGGCTCACGATCGCCCCCTACCGGGTCGTGCGCCGGGGCGAGGCGGTTGACCCGGTGGCGGAAGGATTCGGCTACCCGGTGGTGGTGAAGCCGTCCCAGGAAGGGTCATCGGTGGGGGTGAGCATCGTGAAGTCGCCGGAAGAGCTTCCTTATGCCCTGGAGACCGCCTTCCGCCATGATGACGATATCCTGGTGGAGCGCTTCATCAAGGGGCGCGAGATCCAGGTCGGGATCCTGGACGACCGGGCCATGGGGGCCATCGAGATCGTTCCCGTGAACGAGTTCTACGACTTCGAGGCCAAGTATACCGCCGGCAAGGCCGAACACATCTGCCCGCCTGCACTCCCGGCGGAACTGCACTGCAGGCTCCTGGCCGAGGGGGAAGCGGCCCACCGCGCCCTGGGATGCTCCGGCTACAGCAGAGTCGATTTCCTCGTGACGGAAGGGGGCGAGTGTTATCTCCTGGAGGTGAACACCCTGCCGGGAATGACCGCCTTGAGCCTTCTGCCCGAGATCGCCCTCAAGGAGGCCGGGACCGGCTTCGAGGACCTGGTGGAGAGGATTCTGGTTTCCGCAGCGCTGAAAATCAAGGGGGAAGGGGCCGGAAGCTAGGCGCGGGGCATATGCGCGATCTGCACGTCAAGACACGGATAAAGCCGGCCCAGACCCGCAACCGCGTGAAGCGGGAGCGCAAGCCGATCAACTGGCGTCCTCTCATTACCTGGGGGAGCCGGCTGGTCTGCGGCCTGGCCGGTCTGGCAACGGCGGGAGGCATCTGCTATGGTGGATACCGCTACCTCTCCCAGTGGGAGTTCGCGCCGCTGCCGCTGAGGGAGATCGAGGTTTCGAAGCTTCAGCGCCTCAAGCGGGACGATGTGATCGCGCAGGCCGGAGTCCGTCCCGGAGATTCGATGCTCGGGCTGAGACTGCAGGACATCGGCAGTCAGTTGGCCAAGAACCCTTGGATCGACAAGGTGCAGGTCAGGCGCTATTTCCCCCACACCCTCGCCATCGAGGTGGTGGAGCGGGTGCCGGTGGCCGTGGTGAACATGGGATTCCTCTACTACATGGATGCCGGCGGCACGGTCTTCAAGCCGCTCACCCAGGGCGACAGCCTCGATTACCCGGTTATCACCGGAGTCACCGAGGAGGACCTGGCGCGGGACCCCGTCGGTACCCGCGAAGCCCTGAAGGGAACCGTGGCGCTCATGGAACAGTTGCGCAGGGGTAAAGGGTTCACCCTTGCCGACGTATCTGAGATTCACCTGGACAAGGGCTTCGGCCTTACGCTCTTTACCGCGGCCGGCGGGGTGCCGGTCCGACTGGGCAACGGCGGCTACGAGGCCAAGCTCGCCCGCTTCGTCCGCATTTACGGGGAGCTCAGGGAACACATGGCGGCGGTGGAATACATCGATTGCGACTATCTGGACAAGATCATAGTGAAAAAAGGCTAGCAAGGGGGGGAACGGTATGTCGGGAAGAAGGGATAATCTGATCGTCGGGCTCGATATCGGCACGACGAAGATCTGCGCCATCGTCGGCAACGTGACCGAGGACGGCATCGACATCGTCGGCATCGGCACAAGTCCCTCCCGGGGGATGCGCAAGGGGGTCGTGATCAACATCGAGAGCACCGTCGAGTCGATCAAGAAGGCGGTCTCCGAGGCGGAACTCATGGCCGGCTGCGACATCCGCTCGGTCTATGCCGGCATTGCCGGCGGCCACATCAAGGGGATCAACTCCCAGGGGGTCATCGCCATCAAGAACCGCGAGGTGAGCTCCGAGGACGTGAAGCGGGTCATCGACGCGGCCAAGGCCATCGCCATTCCCATGGACCGGGAAGTGATCCACATCCTTCCCCAGGAGTTCATCATCGATGATCAGGACGGCATCCGCGAGCCCCTCGGCATGAGCGGGGTGCGGCTCGAGGCCCGGGTCCACATCGTTACCGGCGCCGTGGCCAGCGCCCAGAACATCATCAAGGCCTGCAACCGCGCCGGGCTCGACGTGGCCGACATAGTCCTGGAGCAACTCGCCGCCTCCGAGTCGGTCCTGTCGGCAGACGAAAAGGAACTGGGGGTGGCGCTCATCGATATCGGCGGCGGCACCACCGATATTGCCATTTTCGTGGACGGCGCCATCAAGCACACGGCGGTCTTGTCGCTGGGCGGCAACCACCTGACCAACGACATCGCCGTGGGGCTGCGCACGCCCATGGCCGAGGCGGAGAAGATCAAGCAGAAGTACGGCTGCTGCATGGCATCCCTGGTGGGCAAGGATGAAACCATCGAGGTGCCCAGCGTGGGCGGCCGCAAGCCCAGGGTCCTTTCCCGCCAGCTCCTGGCCGAGATCCTGGAGCCCCGGGTGGAAGAGATATTCACCCTGGTCAACCGGGAGATCGTCAAGAGCGGTTTCGAGGACCTCATCGCCTCCGGGGTCGCCATCACCGGCGGCACCACCATTCTGGAGGGGATGCCGGAGCTGGCCGAGCAGGTCTTCAATCTGCCCGTGCGCCGGGGCCTGCCCCAGCAGATCGGCGGGCTCACCGACGTGGTCAACTCGCCGGTCTACGCCACGGGCGTGGGACTCGTCGTGTACGGGAGCAAGAACGTGGGTATTCGCGAATTCCCCACGGCCCAGACCGACGAGAACATGTTCCGGCGGGTAACGCGGCGGATGAAAGAGTGGTTCGGGGAATTCTTCTGATTCGGTTCATTCACGTGCATCATCATAGTTAGACCAACAAGGGGGTAGGGTATGTTCGAATTCGATGAGAGCATTGACCAGTGTGCAAAGATCAAGGTTGTCGGCGTGGGCGGCAGCGGCGGAAACGCAGTCAACACCATGATTGAGTGCCAGGTCGGAGGGGTTGACTTTCTCGTGGCCAACACGGATGTGCAGGCCCTGCGCATCTCCAAGGCACCCACCAAGATCCAGATCGGGCGTCAGCTCACCAAGGGGCTCGGGGCGGGTGCCGATCCCTCCCAGGGGCGCGAGGCGGCCCTGGAAGACCGGGAGCAGGTGGCGGAACTCCTCAAGGGTGCGGACATGATCTTCGTGGCCGCTGGCATGGGGGGCGGCACCGGTACCGGGGCGGCTCCGGTCATCGCCGAGGTGGCCAAGGAAGTGGGAGCACTCACCGTGGGTGTGGTGACCAAGCCCTTTTCCCGCGAGGGCAAGCAGCGCCTTTCCAAGGCTGAAGAGGGGATTCGCGAACTCAAGAAGCACGTGGATTCGCTCATCGTCATCCCCAATGACCGGCTCATCGGCCTGGCCGGCAAGTCCATGTCGATCATCGACGCCTTCAAGCCGGCCGACGACGTGCTCCGCCAGGCGGTCCAGGGGATCTCGGACCTGATCACCACCAGCGGCTTCATCAACGTGGACTTCGCCGACGTGAAGGCGATCATGGGCGAGCGCGGCATGGCCATGATGGGTATCGGCATCGCCTCCGGCGAGAACCGGGCCGTGGAAGCCGCCCTGCGCGCCATCTCCAGCCCGTTGCTGGAAGAGGTGGACATCTCCGGCGCCAAGGGCGTCCTGGTGAACATCGCCGGTTCCTCCTCCATGACCATGGACGAGTTCGAGGCGGTGAACCGGTCCATCCACGAGAAGGTCCACGAGGACGCCAACATCATCATCGGCGTCAGTATCGACGAGACCCTGGGCGACCAGCTCAAGGTGACGGCCATTGCCACCGGCTTCGGCGACCGCTTCGACATGGAGAAGGCCCGCCAGGAGCTGAAGAACGTCACTCCCTTCGGCAAAGCCGAGGTGAACCGCGACATCCCGACCTTTGTCCGCAACCAGCAGACCCGCGAGCCCTCGCTCTCGCGGCAGAAGGCGTTTTTCATCGACGACGAGGATCAGTACGACATCCCGACCTTCCTGAGGAAGTCCGTCGACTAGCAGCATCTTCCGGCGCGCTGGCCGCGGCCAGCAGGCGGCACGCCGGAGCAGTTCCGGTCTCTGCTTTCATTCCCCGGCTCCCCATTTACCCCCTCCAGGGGGGCCGGGTCTTTTTTTTCCTTTTTCCCTCTTCTCCCTTCGTGGTACCCTGATCCCCCATGTCGTGGAAAATCATCGAGAAAAACCGCCGTCTCCTGAGCCGGGAGGAAGGCTTTTCCCCCAAACGGCGCGGCGGCAAGCTGACCGTCTGCCTGGTCTACCCCAACCGCTATGCCGTGGGGATGAGCAACCTGGGGTTCCAGGCGGTCCACGCGCTGCTGAACGAAGAGCCCGACATCCTCTGTGACCGGGCCTTTCTCCCCGATGCCGACGATCTGCGGGAGTACCGCAGGAGCAATACGAAGCTCCTCTCCCTGGAGTCGGGGGAGCCCCTCGGCTCCTTCGATATCATTGCCTTTTCGGTTTCCTTCGAAAGCGACTACCTGAACATCCCGGTCATCTTCGACCTGGCCGGCATTCCGCCCCTGGCATCGGAGCGGACCCCTTCCCATCCCCTCGTTATGGCCGGAGGCGCGGCCCTGTTCCTCAATCCCGAGCCGGTGGCGGATTTTCTCGATCTGATCTGCGTGGGGGAGGGGGAGGAGCTGCTGCCCCCGTTGCTGGAACTGGTGCGGGACGAGGGGATCGTCGAGCGGGAGCCTTTTCTGGCCCGGGCCGCGCGTCTGCCGGGAATCTATGTGCCCTCCTGCTATGGCCTGAACTACGACGGCGTTCGCGTGGTCGGCCGCCGGGCGGTTCGCGGTGCGCCGGAGCAGGTGCAGCGGCTGCCGATGGCTGAACCGGACCGGCGGGAGAGCGTGTCCGAGATTTTGACGCCGGACACGGAATTTTCCGACATGTATCTCATGGAGGTCTCCCGGGGGTGCCCCCGGGGGTGCCGCTTCTGTGCGGCCGGTTTCATCTACCTTCCCTACCGCCAGCGTTCCCTTGACGAACTGAAGCGCCAGGCCGTGGCGGGGCTGGCCCGCCGTGGGAAGATCGGCCTCGTGGGCGCGGCGGTCTCCGACCACCGGGACATCGGCGAGCTCTGCCGGTTCATCCTGGAGAAGGGAGGGAAGGTGTCGGTTTCGTCACTGCGGATCGACCGGCTCGACGACGACATGATCGAGGTGCTCAAGGCGAGCGGCCACAAGACGGTGGCCCTGGCGCCGGAGGGGGGCAGCCAGCGGATGCGCGACCTGGTGCGCAAGAACCTGACCGAAGAGCAGATTCTCGCCGCCTGCGACCTGCTGATCGGCCACGATATCCTGAACCTGAAGCTCTACTTCATCATCGGGCTCCCCACCGAGACCACTGACGACCTGGAGGAAATGGTCCGCCTGGTGGGGAAGATCCGCGAGCGGGTCATCGCTGCGGCCCGGAAGAACAGGCGCCTCGGTGAGATCATCCTCTCGGTTAACCCCTTTGTGCCCAAGCCGTTTACCCCGTTCCAGTGGTGCGGCATGGAAGATACGGCCTCTCTGGAGAAGAAGCTTAGCTACCTCCAGCAGGCAGTGAGGAAACTGTCAAACGTCCGGCTCATTGCCGAGAGCCCCAGGGACGCCTACCTGCAGACACTCCTCTCCCGGGGCGACCGCCGGCTCTCCGCATTTCTGCTCCGGGCCGCCGAATTAGGGAGCTGGAAGCGGGCCGCCCGGGAGTTCGCTGTCGACACCGATTCGCTCGTCTACCGCAACATTCCCCTTGACGAAACATTGCCCTGGGATGTCATTGGCAGCGCCGGCGTCGACCGGCTCAGGCGGGAATATCTGGAGGCGTTCCCTCGGCAGTGAGGCCGCTATCGTTTCTTGATCCTCTCCAGCCAAGGCAGATGGAGATCGCCGGGTGATGCATGGCGACGTTCGTCCTGACAGGCCTTTTGTCCTGAGCTGAGCCGTGAATAGACGCCGAGCGCCCACAGGGGAAAGAAGTGGCGGTACCCATGGTAGCGCAGGTAAAAGACCCGTGGGAAACCGGTACCGGTAAAATGCTTTTCCTCCCAGGTTCCCCATTGATTCTGGTGGTCGAGCAGGTAGCGCACGCCCCGCCGGACGGCCAGGCTGTGGACCTCTCCCGCGGCCATGAGCCCCAGGAGGCTCCAGGCGGTCTGGGACGGGGTGCTCGCCCCCTTGCCGGCCAGCGAAGGATCGTCGTAGGAATAGCAGGTCTCTCCCCATCCCCCATCGTGGTTCTGGCATGACGTAAGCCATCCCACCGCCTTGCGGATATAGGGCTGCTGCATATCTTCACCGGCCTGCCTGAGGCCGGACAGCACCGACCAAGTGCCGTAGATGTAGTTCACCCCCCAGCGGCCGAACCAGGCGCCGTTTTCTTCCTGCTCCGAGCGCAGGAACCCGATCCCCCGCGCGATGGGCGGAAACGTCCTGTCGAAACCGACCATGGAGAGGAGCTCGATGCAGCGTCCCGTCAGGTCCGATGTGCTCGGGTCGAGGAGCGCCCCATGGTCGGCGAACGGGATGTCGTTCAGGTAGTGGTGGTTGTTGTCGATGTCAAAGGCGGCCCATCCGCCGTCACTGCTCTGCATCCCGAGCACCCAGTTCACGCCGCGGGCGATCCGGTCGCGGTAGAGCTCATTCTCCAGCGCGCCGGCCCGCAGAAGCGACATGATGACCTTCGATGTGTCGTCCAGGTCGGGATAGAGGGTGTTCTCGAACTGGAACGCCCATCCACCCCCCTCCAGGTCGGGAGCCTTCAGCGACCAGTCTCCGGGCGAGAGGATCTGCTGTGACAAGAGCCATTCAACGGCCTGTTTCGCCGCGGGGTGGCTCGCCGGCATGCCCGCTTCCATGAGCGCCGAAAGGCTCAGGCAGGTGTCCCAGATCGGGGAATTGCACGGCTGGCAGATGCTGCTGCTCCTTGTGCCGTCCGCTGCCGCGTGGGCAGAGGGGGTGAGGGCAAAAGCCGCAGACATGCCGCTGTCGATGCACGCGCCGTCCGGGCGGGGGGAATCTGCCTCCTGCGGAGTGCGATGCTGGAGCAGGTCGTCGATGGCCTGCAGTCCGCGGATATAGTCAGGGTCGTCTTCCCCGCAGCCGAGTACGCGGAGGGCCATGACCGCATAGGCCATGGCCGGGAAAATGGCGCCGATCCCGCCGCTGCCCTGCATGTGGGACCTGGTCCACTGTTCTGCTTCGGCAATGGCTTTCCGGTGCAGGGCGGAAGGAATGTGCCGGTTGAAACGCTTGAGCAGGCGGTCGAGGATGATGAAGGCGTTTTTCCGCCAGTGCCCCGGTTGAAAGCCATCCAGGTGGCGCAGTTTGTCGGGCGGCGTGCTGAACAGCTCGGGAACCCCCTCCTCGGGCCGCAGCCGGCACACGGGCTGTTTGGCGTAGAGCAGCAGCAGAGGGACAATGACGGTTCTCGACCAGTAGGATACTTTGCTCAAATGGAAGATAAACCACTGGGGGAGAAGCACGATTTCCACGGGCATTGCCGGCGGGGTATGCCAGGGGATCTGGCCGAACAGGGCCAGCAGGATACGGGTGAACACATTGCATCTGGCCGCGCCGCCGAGGCTGAGGACCATGAGGCGCGCGCGTATCATGTGGGGTGCCTGGGGTGAGTGCCCCAGCACCTTGAGGGCGAGATACGCCTTGACCGTGGCGCTGATGTTGGCGAATCCGTCCTCGGCGTAGAGAGGCCAGCCGCCGTCGGGCAGTTGCCTGTCCAGGAGATAGTTCTCCAGCCGCTTCCCCAGTTCCGGGGGAATCTCCCTGCCGAGGAACCGCTGAAGCATGATGTACTCAGACGGTATCGTAACGTCCGCCTCCAGTTCGAAAACCCAGTACCCCTCCGGGTTCTGGAGCGCCAGGAGATACTGCTCCGCCTTTTTGACAGCCTGACGGCAGTGGACGGCCTTTCCCGTTACCTCTTTTATGGGTGCGATGGTGGTGCGTTCTTCCTCAATCGGCCGCCCGGCCTTCTTGTTGCCGGCTATTACGGCAAACTTGTGGAGTATTCCCTTTGCCATTCGAGTCTCCTTTCCCTTGAGCGGCAAGAATATTAACTACGGTATCTTCAGTTAACAGTGTAAACGGTGCGGTGAAAAAATTTTCAGGTGCCAAAGCCGGCGAGCAGCCCGTCCACCAGTGTCTCTGCCTGAAGGGCAGCGTCCACCATGGGAAAGTCAGCCGTGTAAATCCGCGAGGTCACGACGCCATGGACGGCGGTCCATAATGTCTGTGCGAGAAGGGCTGCGTTCATGGGGCGGAGCGCGGCAGCCGCCATGGCCCCTTCAACGGTCTGGAGGATATGGAAGTAGGTCCGCCGTCCCATGCTGTCCTTTTGCAGGAATTCCGTTGGCGAACCATAGACGACAGGGCTTGTGAAGAAGGCGACCTTGTAGTGGCCGGGATTTGCCAACCCGAACTCGATGTACCTCAAAAGACAGAGCCGCAACACCTGCAATGGGCTGCTGTGCCCCTTCGAGATGTCCTGGTAGCTCTGGAACAGCTTGGCGAACAACTCTTCGCAGAGAGAATAGAGGAGGTCGTCCTTGTCGCGGAAATAGAGGTAGATGGTTGTGGGGGAGTGCTCGATTTTGGCCGCAAGCTTACGCATGGAGAACCGTTCGTACCCGATCTGGGAGAACAGTTCCCGGGCGGCGTCGAGAATCTCCTGGCGAAAGAGAGCCTTGTGTTTTTGTCTGCGTTCTCGTAAAGTCATGATGCTTAACAGTGTTAACTAAACTTTTCACAAAATAGAGGATCACTGGCGTGCTGTCAAGCGTTGATTGGATGGAGAGGGGGATTGGTCCGGGACTATCGGCTGGCGTTCGGGTGACGGGGAGGTGACCATGCCCACCTATGTCGAACCCGTGTTTCGTCCGCCGAGCGAGGCGCGCAGTCTCATCTTCCAGATAACCATCGGCTGTTCCCAGAACCACTGCGCCTTTTGCGGCATGTACAAGACGAAACGGTTCAGTCTGAAGCCCGAGGCCGAGGTTCTGGCCGAGATCCATGGCATCCCGGCACGCTACCGTCCCGTGGTGGACCGGGTATTCCTGGCCGACGGCGACGCCCTGGTCTATCCCTTCGACGGGCTCGCAACCATCCTTGACCGGCTGGCGTCGGTGTTCCCGAATCTCACGCGGGTGGGCTCCTACGCATCACCCCGGAGCCTGGCCACCAAGAGCGTCGGGGAGCTCCGGCATCTGCGGGGGAAAAAGCTCCGTATCCTCTACTTCGGGCTGGAGTCGGGGGACGATGCGACCCTGGACGCGGCCAACAAGGGGTTTGCGGCCGAGGAAATGGCACGGGAAGCCCTGAAGGCGCGGGAGGCGGGCATGAAGCTCTCGGTGACCGCCATCCTGGGGCTGGCCGGCCGAGGTCGCAGTCTCGACCATGCCCGGGCAACCGCGCAATGGATCAACCGGGTCAGTCCCGAGTATTTTTCTCTCCTCACCCTCTTCCATCGCCACAATGACGAATTCATCCGCACCCTCGACCTGTGCACACGGCGGGAGCTGCTGCACGAGGCGCGGGAGCTTCTTGCCCATCTGGCGCCAGCCAGGACGATTCTTCGCTCCAACCATGTCTCCAATTTCCTGGAGCTGGCCGGCAGCTACCCCAAGGACCGGCAGCGGCTCATTGCCGAGGTGGATGCCGCCCTGGCGCGGCTCGACAAGATGCCCGGCTTCCTCGACGAGGTTCCCGCCTACGGCGAAGAATACTACTGAGACTCGTCCCTCCTTTGGCAGTCCTCATGCACGGTGCCGACTGCTCCACCCGCTGTCGCGCCGTGGCACCGTTCTGACTGTTGTTCTGCATGGAAACGCCGTTCCCCGGAAACGGGGCGGCGTTTTTTTTCATCTGTTGTGATGGGTATGGTGGTTTGGAGTGCTTTCCTGATTTATCGGCTTGTTCGGTGGGGGGTCAAAACATTGACGGGCCTGTTTCAAAAAGCTGTCGATACGACATCACATGATCCGTATCGGTCAACTCTCACTATTCTTTAGCCCTTTCCCTGAAAAAAGATTCCCCGCCCGCCGGATTCAATCCGATGGTGTTGCTTTGTTCCCTCTCCAGTCGGCTGGCACAACGGTTGCAGATAGTGTGGTGCGCACGAAAAGCGCCTGATTTTACGAGAGGATTTTCTCATGGCCAACATGGCGGCGGACGCAGTCGAACTCCAGCCTGTAAAAAGCAATTCGGATATCTATATGGCCCTGGCGCTCATCGGCGTCCTGGCCCTGATGATCATCCCGTTGCCGGCGTTTCTGCTGGACCTGTTCCTGGCCGCCAACATAACCATTGCGCTGGCGATTCTGTTGGTGGCCCTCTACACCCAGCAACCCCTGGATTTTTCGGTGTTCCCGTCTGTGCTGCTGGTGACGACGCTCTTCCGGCTGGCGCTGAACGTGGCCGGTACCCGGCTCATTCTCCTGCACGGAAACGAAGGGATCGATGCCGCCGGGCATGTGATCAGGGCCTTCGGCCAGTTCGTGGTCGGGGGCAACTACGTGGTCGGCGCGGTTATCTTCCTGATTCTGGTCATCATCAATTTCGTGGTCATCACCAAGGGTGCCGGCAGGGTGGCCGAGGTGGCTGCCCGCTTCACCCTGGATGCCATGCCCGGCAAGCAGATGGCCATCGACGCGGACCTGTCCTCGGGGCTCATCAACGAGAAAGAGGCCCGGCGCCGCCGGTCGCGGGTGTCGCGCGAAGCCGACTTCTACGGCTCCATGGACGGTGCCAGCAAGTTCGTGCGTGGCGACGCGGTCGCCGGCATTCTGATCATGCTGGTGAACATCATTGGGGGCTTCATCATCGGTGTCTGGCAGAACGGCATGCCCCTGGAGGCCGCCCTCTCGAACTACACGCTGCTGACCATCGGCGAGGGGCTCGTGGCCCAGATCCCGGCACTCATCATCTCCACTGCCGCCGGTATCATCGTGACCCGCTCGGCAGACGAGAAGAACTTCGGCCACGAAATTTCGGGCCAGTTCCTCAACTATCCCAAGGCATTCTATGTCTCCTCGGGCGTTCTCTTCGCCTTCGGCCTCATCCCCGGGCTACCCCATGTGGCCTTCTTCCTTTTGTCCGGAGCGGCCTACATGGGGGGGCGGATGGCCAAGGAGAGCGCCCAGGTGGTGGAGGACGACCTCATGACGCTGCCGGCACCGTCCGAGGCCGGCGAGTCCGGCGACCAGGCCGGCGCCATCCGTCCCCTGGACATGCTGGAGCTGGAGGTCGGGTACGGCCTCGTCCCCATGGTGGATGCGGCTCAGGAGGGCGAGTTGCTGGAGCGGATCCGCTCGATCCGTCGCCAGTATGCCCAGAAGATGGGGTTCGTGGTGCCGCCGGTCCACATCCACGACAATCTGCAGCTCAAGCCCCACGAGTACAACATCCTCATCAAAGGGGCCAAGGTCGGCGGCGGCGAGATGGCCGGGCAGTACCTGGCCATGGATTCGGGCGCCGTTTCCATGCCGGTCGAGGGCATCCGGACCACGGAGCCGGTCTTCGGGCTCCCCGCCATCTGGATCAGGCCCGAGCTGAAGGAACAGGCCCAACTGGCGGGCTACACCGTGGTGGACAGCACCACCATCATCGCCACGCACATCAGCGAGATCATCCGCAAGCATTCCTACGAAATGGTGGGCCGTCAGGAGCTCCAGCAACTGCTGGACAACCTCTCCGCCTCCTTCCCCAAGGTTGTTGAAGAACTGGTGCCGAACCTCCTGAACCTGGGGACCGTGCTGCGCGTCGTCAAGAACCTGCTGCGGGAAGGGGTTTCCATCCGCGACCTGCGGACCGTGCTGGAGACCCTGGCCGACTACGGCGGGCTCACCAAGGACCCTGACACCCTGACCGAGTTCGTCCGCCAGGGCCTGGGTCGCTCCATTGTGGAGCAATACAAGCGGGACGACGACACCCTCTGCCTCATCAGCCTCGACCGCCGGGTCGAGGAGGTCGTGGCCGAGGCGATCCAGCCGTCGGACCAGGGGAGCTATCTGGCCATCGAGCCCAATACGGCCCAATTGATCCTCTCCGGGGTCCGGCAGGAAATGGAAAAATTCAACCAGATCGGAACCCAGCCGGTGCTGCTGGCTTCGCCATCCATCCGGCGACATGTCAAGAAGCTCACGGAACGGTTCGTGCCCAATCTGGTGGTTCTGTCGCACAACGAGGTGCCGTCAGGCATAAAAATTCAATCGTTAGGGGTGGTGACGCTCAATGCTGGTTAAGACTTTCGAAGCGGTGGACATGTCCGAGGCCCTCAAGATGGTGAAGGCCGAACTGGGGCCAGACGCCATGATCATTTCTTCCAAGAAGGAGCGGAAGAAGGGCTTTCTCGGCTTCTTCAGCAAGCCCGTGATCAAGGTGACGGCGGCCCTTGAGGTGAAGCCGCGCCAGCCGGTGCCCAATCCCTACCGGGAGGCCCAGGAGCAGAACCTCTCGGCCAAGGAGATGCTGGAGAACTCCATGCTGGCCCCCCTGGCCCGGGAGTTGAAAGACCTGCGCCTGAAGGTGGAGCAGATGACGCGCCAGGAAGCGGAGGCCAAGGCCAAGGCCGCCGAGGCGCAAAGCCGCGAGGAAAGTGCCGCTGCCGCCGAGGCCTCTGCCCCGGCGGCCCGTGAGTTCAATCCGCGCTCCATCCCCAGGCAGGACCTGGAAGAGATGAAGAAGATCCTCTTCAAAACCCTGGCCGCAAAGGAAGCGGGGGCGGAGCAACCCGCCGAAAAAGCCGAGGCCGCCCCGGCGCCGGCCAAGGCTCCGCAGGCCGAGACCGAAAAAGCATCCGGCGGCATCAAGGCTGCGCTGCGGGTGGTGGTGACCGAGCTCCATCGCAAGGGGCTCGAGCGGGGCGCCATCAGGGCCGTCATGGACCATCTGAAGCCGGAGGCCCGCAAGGGGGGAACCGTGGAGGCGATCCGTTCGTTCCTGCCCCAGGCATTCAAGAGCGCCATCAAGTGCTCCGGCCCCCTGACCGTCAAAAAGAACGGCCCGCGGATCATCGCCCTGGTGGGGCCGACAGGGGTCGGCAAGACGACCACCATAGCCAAGCTGGCCGCCCACTATGCCCTGCGCGAAGGGCACCGGGCCGCCCTGATCACCATCGACAACTTCCGGGTGGGGGCTGTGGAGCAGTTGAAGACCTACTCGCGCATCATGGGCGTGCCGGTGGAGGTGGCTGCCACCGCGGCGGAGCTGGAGGCGGCCATCGAGCTCCACTCCGACAAGGAGCTGATCCTGATCGATACGGCCGGCCGCAGCCACAAGGACAGCGAGAAGATCGAAGAGCTCAAGGGGTTTCTGGAATCGCGCTTCGCCATTGAGATTCATCTTTGCCTGGCAGCCACCACCAGGGACCTGGAGGTCCTGGAAATAGTGGAGCGGTTCGGCGTCCTGCCGGTTTCCCGCGTGATCTTCACTAAGCTGGACGAGAGCGAGAGCTACGGCAGCATCGTCAACGCCCATCTGCGGACCAAGTTTCCGCTTTCCTACTTCACCACCGGGCAACGGGTGCCCGAAGATCTGGAAATTGCAACTCCCGGCAGACTCGCCGGGCTGG
>NZ_JCAMRN010000012.1:0-52077 GCF_059620965.1 Geobacter sp. PheSNFMC | reverse complement strand
TGGAACTGCTGCGGGAAAAGCTGGTCGCTTAATTTTCACCTACCAACCCATCCGGGGAAGCAGAACATTCCCCGATGGGGGTGTTCTGCCTTCTCCTTGGGAAGAGGAGAACATCAATGGCAAAACCGCGATCACGCAAGGAGATGATCTTGTTCCTCTCCAACCACCAGCGCTACGACACAATGTCCAGCTGGAACCGGGGAACGTCATTCTCCCGCAATATCAAACTCCATCGCATTCAATTCCCGGACACCGAAACGCGCAACCGTGCCTGGGAGCTACTTGACGTAGAAGAGGCGTTCGATGAATTCAACGATACCATCGCGGAATTCAACGTACGTCACGGCTACAGCTACCAGATCCATCGCAACGGCAGAAGCGGAGGCTACCTGGTGCTTTACCACGGCGGCAGAAAGGACACCGGCTACCAGTCATACTGTCCGGCCTGCGGCCAGCGGAACTACCAGAAAGCCGAGGAAGGGAAAAGCTTGTGCGGTGTCTGCAAACATCCGCGCCGCAATTACACCCACCCCGTCATGACGATGTACACCACCGGTGAATCGGTTGGCGAGCCTTCCGGCGATTACGATGACTGGGACACCTCAAGCCTCAAGGAGCTGGTTGATATCGTCTGGGACTTCGACAGAACTGTCGATGCCGCAATCGGGACGTTCATCGACTTCACTCTGCACAACGAGGCAGCGGAGAAAACCATCATGGTCCCTCGCACGGTCAAGGTAAGCCGGCCACTCGGGGGTGTGTCATGACTGACAATAATCATAATCCTATCGTAAAGCGCCTCATCATCCCCCTTCACGACAACAGCGAGTTCTTTTCCGACAACGCTGACTACGCCGTCATCGATCTTGACACCGCTCTCATCGAGCGGATCAAGAAGCTGGCGGTGGTCGTGAGGCAGGTGAAGGCCTACAAGATCAGCGAATTCAACTTTGCCTGCGACTTCAGGACAGTCGATTGGGATATCAAGCCGGATAAAGGCAAGGTAGCCCTGAAGGAGTTCGAGGGGCGGATGGAGTGTTCCACTCTGAACGTCACCGACAGCGATTTCTTCTGGTCGGGCTACTACAAGCACACCGATGTCCGGTGGGAAACCGACACGGTGTTGATCAACTCACTCGACGAAGCGGACATCCTGGATGAACGGGAAGCGTGCGGAGAAAAGGAGGACGCTGCATGAGCCATCTCGACCGACAGACTGACGAACCGAGCAACGAGGAACGTGTCGGCAGGATCGACACGGCCATGCAGGCCTACTGCCTGACCCTCGAAGGGCGGGATTTCGACGGCGACGAAGACGACGTGAAGGATCTGCTCACTGACCTGATGCACTTCTGTGAACGGATGGAGATCGATTTTGAAGAGAATCTCCGCGTCGCCCGCAACAACTACAACCATGAACGGTTCGCGGAACAAGGCGATACCGGCCAGCTCGTCTGCCCAATATGCGGCTGCTTTCTGGAAGTCACTCGTACCGACACCCTGTTGGGGGTCGACCGGGAGCTGTACGACTGCCAGGAATGCGACGAAACCTTCATCCGGGAACTGAATGCCCCGGAGAGTCCGCTCCAGCGTGCCGTCAAATGCGTCGGCTGCGGCAACATGATTCCGCAGGCTTCAGCACGCATTCTGTACCAGCGGGACGACTACGCCCACTTCATCGGCGAGTGCTGCTGGGACGAACGGCTACGTGATTGAAAGGAGGCTTGCCATGACCCTGAACGCAACATTGCAGGCGGCACGGGATATGGGAGTGCCGGAGCGTTACGCGGTAATGCGCCGGCTGGCCTTCCTGCAGCCGCAGATCAAACATCTGGAGCGGGAGATCTGGGGAGCGCGACGGCGGATGGATCGCAGTCGCGACCCGCTGATCAAGGCCCTGTCCGAATCCTTCATCAGAGACCAGGAAAAGGAGCTGCGCCCCCTGAAACGGGAGGCAACGGCGCTCCTCAACCATGTCAACGGCAAGGAGACGGCGCAGGTGCCTGGCGGAATCACCCCGGAGATGATCGACCAGGCCCGGCAGTACCCCATTACCAGCATCATCGAATTCTCCAAGGGGCGGTACCGCTGCTGTCCGTTTCACGAGGACCGCAATCCGTCCATGGCCCTGTACGAAAACCATGTTCACTGTTTCGTCTGTAACCGGACCTGGGATTCGATCAGCGCCACGATGGCGCTGGATGACGTGACTTTCCGGGAAGCCGTACTGGCTCTCCAGAGCTGAACATAATCTATCTCAAACCCTATGGGGGCGATGACTGCCCCCATAGGGGGAAGTCCGCCCCCGCTATCGGAGGAGGACATGAATCTCAATCTCTTCGGTGAACCGGTACCGCCGATCACCAAACGAATCATGGTGCGCTCAATCGAGGCACGCTACCGAAACGAAGTCGTGCGTGACGATGCCCCGGAATGGGTGTCGATGCGTTTTACGAAACCAGAGCAGGTCTATGAAATGTTCCGGGATCTCCGGCGTGAGACGAAGGAACATTTCGTGGTGTTGCATCTCGACGGCAAGAACCGGATCGTCTGTTTCGACCGGGTCTCCATCGGGTCGCTCAACCAGGCCATCGTTCATCCTCGGGAGGTGTTCAAGACGGCATGTCTGTCCAATGCGGCGGCCATCCTGCTTGTGCACAACCATCCGACCGGTGATCCGACACCCAGCAGTGAAGATATCGCCATCACCAAGCGTCTCAGGGAGAGCGGCGACATCCTCGGCATCCGGGTACTGGATCACATCATCGTCGGTGATGACGAGTTCCTGAGTTTTGTCGAACAGGGACTTTTATAAATAACGGGGGGCGGCGCTCCATACGCCCTCCCCCGACTCTTCCCCCTGCTCAAAAGGGTTCCCTAGAGTCACCGTTCCGGCGGTGGTTGTAGGGAGCCCTTTTGGGCCACCAACACTACATCAAGGGGGGATAGAGTCATGTCAGTCAGAGCACGTATCAACGGTAGGGAATTTACGCTGAGCTGGGAGGAATTCGAGAAGGCGCTGCACCGGAACAACATTGTCGGTGGTGAATTCGAGGTTCTTGCCATTTATGCCAGCGGGAGACCCTACTAACATCTTCAGGCCGGATACCCGTCCGGCCTGGATAGAGGCGGCCCTGGAGGTCGCCTTTTTTTCATTTTTGTTATGTGGAGGGAATAAAGATTAGTTTACGCGTCCCTCGACAACAGCCAGTGCCCAGGTTAGCGATCCAACATACCGGGCATCAATGGCCAGCAACTCCGCTTCGAGCGGATTCTTTGGCTCCGTGGGTTTTCCATAATCATCGGTATTGGCAGTCACAAAGCAGATGGAATCTGCAAAGCCTCTTGTTCGCAGCGTTCGACCTACATCAAGAAAAGCCTCGAAGATTTCACAGTCCTTTGCCTCCTGCTTGCCGCGACCTGCTGGGGCCATATACTTTCGAACCCTGTTCATGGCATTGAGGCTGTGCAAATCGGCTATCTTCACCTTCTGAGAGACAGAAAGCAGTTGTCTTGAAAGGTTCTCAAGGTGCTCTGAAAGTTTAAGGTGTTCAATGCGGTGACCGACTTCGTGTGTCCTGCCGTAAACAATATCGACAGCATCGACAAGCCGGGACCTAAGTCTCTCAATTTTTTTCGATTCCCTTTCCAACTCGGTTTTAACGGTGTCGAGATTAGCAGTCCACTCATCATGGACCGTTTCATTCGTCACAAGCCATACACCGGGAGTAGGCTTTCCGTTCAGTTTTATCAGCGCCATGGCCGCTGAAATCTCTTCTACGCCAATCGTCTCCCGGCACGGAGCGCGGAGCACATCCAGTATGGTGCACGTGTCGAGAAACAAAACCGGCGCCGGCTTGGCTGCAATGGCGGTACAGACCTCATCAACTTCAATGAACATGGTCATTTGCCTTCTTTATAATCAAGAAGACCTATCGCAAATTCATACTCGATTGCCAGGTCATGAGCCCTGTCCTCTGACCAGCCATCTTCCATTAATGAATTGATCAGCAAGTCAGTGTCGAGAGATATGCGCTTTCTCTGTACGGCAATGAGGAAATCATACCAGCGATTCCGATCACACGGATGAGAACTGCCGGTAGATTTATTCGCCAACACCGAAAACTTTTGGAGTAGCGCTGCCACATCTTCGCCGACGACATCCTTCAACATCACTACGTCTCCTGACAATTCGGCTGTCGCCGGGAGGCCTTCGATGGACGGGCGTACAACGGTGTCGAGAAAGTTTTCCAGAATCTTGTTGTACTGATCGCGAGAAAGCTGGCTGCTATCCAGGGGAATAATATTGGGAACGTACCAGGTGTCATCCTCTTTCTGAAACAAGGACAGTCCAGCCCTCTCAAGACCATCACCTGCCGTATGTTCAAAACTGAAGGCTTTCTCCCCCATAGAACCGGCATCTTTTTCACGATCCAATGCACGGTGCCAATGGTCGCCACATTGAGCAGTGAACTGTTCAATAAGATCTTCAATCCTGGCCCCATTCAGCCTGATATACAAATCGCGAAAAACTTTCATTTCCTGTTCCTTCCCCTTGTTCATACAACGTAAACAGATCAGCCGGAATTCAGCCTCTGTGTGAATAGATATACTCTTGCAAGCCTTGCTCGATGTTGGATCGAAAATATTCCTCGCTGAGCCTGGGATCGAGTTTGAAGCCTGGTGACAAGGTCAGCCCCGAGGTTTGCAGAAGGCGCTCCGCAGAAACCGCACGCTCGGTAACATCGAGAAAAGGAAGTGTCTTGATTGCCGCTGAATCGAACGTGCAAAGAGTAAGATCTTCCTGTCTGACGAGAACTGCAAGTGATTCGATCTCGCCTGCGTGAACAGCTTGCTGACGCAACGGCGGCAACCGGCGAAGAACATCCTGCATCTCTTCGGGGGTTGCCGTAGTCTCAATCACTCGACGTGTTTCAATATACTGCTGACGAAAATCAACCTGAAATTTCTGTCCACCTCTGCGGAAATACTTTACCTCATTAACCACGGTCGAGGCGACATACAGTTCATGCATGGCAACGAGCCTGTCGAATACATCGATTTCGAGTAGTTTGATGATAACATCAGCATCAAGAAGCCATAATTTCAATCGACTCGCCCTCCACCTCACTCAATCCCCGGTATTCAAGAAACTCGTCGATATCTGCACGGTCAATGTCAAGCAGTTCAGAGAATTTGCCGCGCGAGATCAGCCCTTTCCGGAGGCATTTTACTGCCAGGAGTGAGAATCGTTCCGAGGAGGGAGCCTCGATTGCCGTATCCCTTCTGATGCGCCGGTCAATCATGAGCAGTTCATCGTTATTTGCCAGATCATTCGCTTTATCCCACTCGATCAAGCGCATGTTAGCCATTCGATAGAGCAAAGCCTTTGTTGAAACCCCAAATTCCCTTGCAACATCTACGATGTCCGAAAATGAGAGTTTCTGTTCCTTAATCCTCGCATTCAGTTCTTCCCGGACAGCACTTTCCGGGAGAAGAAGTGTCGAGGCAAAACGCTCGGCCTTTTTCTCGATGTCTTTGAAAAGCACTTCATCCTGTTCAAGATCGACAGGATTGAAGGTATTCCAGGTGATGATATGGAAGAGTTCGTGGGCAAGCGTGAAATTGATGCGCCAGGGAGCTTCCTCACTATTGACGACAATTGCTGCGCCAAAATCCGGATGTACCGTTGAGGCTGCCGAACCAAACTCTGACAACTCCACGAAAAGGATCTTGGTTCGCAGTACCTGCTCCATAACTTTCTGGAGAGACAATGCCGGTCTACTCCCCATATTCAGAAGGTTGCTCACCCTGGCCGCAAGCGCATCGACCTGATGGTAGTTGCGAATATCTGTCGGTGATACCGTTATTGCGAGCCCTGTCCCTTCTTCAGCCAAGCCCAGAAGTTTTTCGAGCAGATGATATTCCTCGAACCTGTGCTTTATCGAAGCCTCTATTTCTGCCTTCCTCTCAGATGGTGCTCTCCGCCAGAGGAAATGAACGGCCGGCTGCGGCACATCTTCCCCCACCAGGAGACTGTTCAGGCTACAGAAATACGTCTTGGCGAACTGCGTCAACTCACTCGCCTTGACCTCACGATCCCCTTTTTCAATATTGCTCAACGTTTGGTAATTACCGAAACCAAGACGCGTTGCAGCTTCGCCGATTGACAACCCGACGGCTTCGCGGGCCTTTCGCAGTCGCTCAGCCAACTCCATTCTCGACATCAAAATCCCCCCTTTCTGCTGTTAATAAATATAATAATATTATACCTTGAAGTCAACAATATAATATTTTATTATATAGACGCTTGACATTCGCACCCAAGCACCATATCTTGTGGATATACGCCTTCAATGGCACAATATTTAGCACGTAAAAAGGAGTGAGCCATGCCACGGAAAGAACATCATGTTGTACCAAGTTCAAAGGGAGGTTGGGACGTCGTCAAGCCGGGAGCACAGCGGGTGTCGGTGCATACCGAGACCAAGAGAGAGGCAATCGATCAGGGGAGGAAAATAAGCCAGAACCAGGGATCAGAATTCATCATCCATAACAAAAATGGAAGAATTTCAGGTGCGGACAGCCACGAAAACGATCCCTTCCCGCCCAAAGGCTGACATGCGACCAAGGCGCAGGACCGAAAACCGGAAAAATGACGATGCGCTCTTCCTGGAATACCGAAAGCATCTCTGGGAAGCGGGGAAATCGGCAAGCGAGCATACCGACAAGGCAATCATGACGCTCTCTGCCGGTGCCCTGGCACTTTCGATGACGTTTCTCAAGGACATTGTCCCCTTGAAAGACGTTATCGAGCTCCCCTTGATTATTGCGGCATGGAGTGCGTTCGGATTTTCAATCGCCTGCGTACTGTTCTCTCAGTACGAAAGCAGAAAAGCGATTGACGTGCAGATGCAACGCCTCGAATCACAAATCGCCCGTGATTATGAAAGTGCGAGTAAACCGAATCCGCACACCGACCGGACAAACAGGTTAAACGTGTTTGCCGGTGCCCTGTTCTTTACAGGGCTCATTCTCACCATTCTTTTCACAACGTTCAACGTCAGGAGGTACTCGGAAATGAACAACAAGATCGGGACAACTAATGGTAACCGCGGATATGCGCCGGCACAGCTTCCATCCAATCCAAAACCAGGTGCAGGCTACTCACCGCCAAGCCTGCCTACTCCTTCGACAGGTCAGAGACCATCGACGTCCCCGCCACCCAAAAAATAGAAAGAACCCTACAGGCGGGAATTCTTGGCCTTCTCTTCACGATCAAGGAGTCGCTGCGCCCACTCCCTGGCACGCTGGTAGCGTTCAAGCTGGCTTGCCGTCGGCAACTGGCCGCTGGTCATGGCGCTGGATGCTTCAAGCAGCTCCTGAAGAGCCGCCAGTAAATCTTCGCAATCAACCACAGAATCCTCCGACAGAATTATTCGTTACATTGAATGCGACTTGCCACGTCACGGAAAAAGTCGTGTGACCAGAGTGCAAACTGCCCTTGATCTTTAACAAACGGTGCAACATCTTTACGCGCCTGGTTCACATCGAGCCGGTCAATGGTCTCGAACAGCAGGTCTCTGAAAGATGTGAACGACAAAGGTTTCTCTCCGCTCCAATGGCCGGTCTGGCGCATCCTCTGTTCAAGGTGGCTAAGGTTCAGATGAGGATGATTGGCGGCATACCAGACAAAATCATACCAGTCGCGTCCCTTGACCCGGTTTTTCCATTTACGGAACAGCAGCGCATGCATCTTGCCGGCAAAAAGGTCCGGGAGCGAATAGCTCCGGACGGCAAAGGGTATCGGCTGCAGCAGGTAACGGGTCGAGGTAGTAAATCCGGCAGGCGGATCGGTGTCCACCTCGATTTTCACTTTCAGCACCTGGCCTACGGAAATCTGTCCGGCAAGTTCTTCCCCGGCTTCGATAACCAGGAGTTCATTACGGGTGTTCGCCTTCAGGAAGGCAGACTGCACCGCCGACTCCACCGCCTTGTCAACCATCTCCACCCGCACGTTGAAGCCGAATGCCAGCAACTCCTCTTCAAGCGATGCCGTGAACCGCGCCAGATTGAAATCGTCTGACGGCTCCAGCAGCGAAAAATCAAGATCCTCGGAGAAGCGGTCGAGTCCGTACAGGATACGCAGGGCTGTTCCGCCGTAAAAGGCGGCGTGCTCGAAGAACTTGGCGCGCCAGAGCCCGAGTAGCGCCACTTCCTGGATGATCTCCCGCAAGGCCCTGACTGAATCGTCAACGCTCTTCGGTTCGTATTTGGCAAGCATGCGCTTCACAGCATCATGCATTTCTATCCCCTTTGCGCAATCGACTGACCAGATCGGACAACAGTTTCACCCTGTGAGAACGATAGTGCTGGGCAATCTCCGCAAGCCGAGCCGGATCGAGTTCTCGAAGTATGCCGGGGTCAATGCGCAGACTTGAGAACAGATAGTCGTGTAACTCTTTCTGGGTGGTTATTCCGGTGCCACGGTCGGCAACGATCCGATCTGCCAGCGCCTTTTCCGGCACTGCAATGAGAAATGAACGTCCATCGTCAAGCTCTACCCGGTCCATGCCGGTGCGGAATGCTTCCAGCGGAATCATGCGATAGGAAAACGTCCCGACCGGTGTGTCGAAGCTCCTGGAACGACCGCAGGTCACCGACGTCAGGGTTTCTGCCCGTTCCGGGGTCAAACCGTGATAGTGCAGCGCGTATTCGAGGGATACGTAGGAGGGGCCATAGATGAGATTGGCGAGCAGTTCCCGGCAGAATGGCCGACGACGCAGTGACTCACCGAGGATATAGAGCCCCTTCTTGACGCGGATAATGTCACCCTTGGCCAGCATGCCGGAGATCTTCATCCGTGGCCGGGAATACTCATGCACAGCATCAAGAAGAGTCTGGTAGTCAAACTCTTCATAGGGAATGCTATTGAGCAACTGGGCATTCGTCATAACCACCATCTCCTCTTGATGGCAATATAACTTATTTCAGCATAGTATGTCCATAATAATTAGACATACTATGCTGATAAACAAGAAAACCGGAATGGTAAGAAATGGGAGGATTCGGCTCTGCCTGTCCTCTCAGTGCTTCACTGAGAACTTTAGCATTGGAAGTTTACATATTCATGCAAAAGAGCTTGCCGCCAACTGTGATCTATCGGTAGCACATCATCTTTACGGAACCAGAGGTTTGAGCCTGCTGTTTCAGCCTGTGAATAGGCCCAGAAAGCTATTTTTTCGGTTGCTTCCTGATTATGGAGAATGCTGCGTGCATCGAACTCCCGGGCAAGTTCCTTGCCGTGAAGTTGATTCCTTTTCTGCCAGTTTTCCAGGTGACAGGGTGCGGCAAGAAAGTCTCTCTTGCTCCTGTTGCAGACCGCATGGGCAAGAACGAAATTGTGGCCGAGGTCCAACGGATAACGGGACCACGGGACAAAGTGATCAATGTCTCCGCCTTCACGGAGCTTACCTTTGCAGTAGAAGCAATCATCGGCTTGAACATCTCTGAGCACCGCACGGAGTCCTGGTAACACTGTGCGTTCAGCACCGAAAAGAAATTCGGCCAAATCGGATTCTCCCAGAAGATCGACGTTGAGGATTCTGACGTGTCGAATCCACGCACCTTGCACCAGATTCCGGATCAGATCGTAAAATCTTCTGAAGTTATAGACAACTCCGGGATGGAGATTGATGGTATTACCCCTGCCATGCTGTTCGTACATAAACGGTACGATCGAACGGCCCACCACTTGAAGCTTCCAAAGGGGCATCTGCGCTATGGTTGCAGCGACCTTGTTCAGAAGGACGCCCCAGATTTTCGCGTCCTTGCGAGCGGCAGACAACGAACCATTGAACAGATTGTGAAGATCCATTATTCGGCTCAATACTACCGGTTGCTGCCCAGTCCCCTGCTTCAGAACCCGGACAGGAGCCTGTAGATTGCCGTGAGCATACGGAACAGCCTGTCGCCAGTAATACTCCACAAAACTCTCAGCAATATCTCGCGTCGTCAGCTGTAAAGCCGCGCCGGAATCGTCGCCGTTTTCCACCGCATAGTCGGCAAGGGACATGATCAGGGCAAATTTGTATGTTGCTACGAAAGAGCCTTCATCAAGGATTCGCTGAATGTGGGTGATGAATTTCAGTTGTTCTTCTGCGGCAGGTATCATCATAGCTATTCCCAATATGCTGCCTTATCGGGGAAGATCCAGCGAACTCCGCCGCGTGGGTCGGGCATGTCGCCTGCGTAGCGCGGTATCAAGTGGATGTGCAGATGCATAACAGTTTGCCCGGCAGCAGAACCATCGTTGATGCCTATATTAAAGCCGTCGGGGTTATGCTCCTTCTGCAAAGCTGCACGCATTACAGCTAACAAGTCGAATATCGCAGTCTGTTCTTCTCTGGTTGCTTCAAAGAATGAGGCTATGTGCCGTTTCGGAATGATCAGGCTGTGTCCAGGGGAAACAGGATAGCCGTCGAAGATGGCAAAGGCATGGGTGTTGGCCTGAATTATTCTGGAGTTGTCCAAATTGCAGAATGGGCAGGCACATAGTGTGGTATTGTCCATTTTAATGTCTCATTTCAGAGGGAAGTCCCCATTTTTGCATTCGACAATTTTTACCATAGCCAATTGGCAAGACATTCACTACTCCACTCCAAACCGCTGCTTCAGTTGTTCAATGGTATGATTCCACTTGTGAGTTTTGGGACGAGCGACAGTGTTCTGGTTACCGAAAAATCCTACTTCTGAGACGGCCTCGTTTATCGGCTTTGTGCAAATCCATTCGACCGGCACGAAATATTCAGACTTTTCTTCGTCGTCGTTGAATTGCCGGTGATAATTGGACTGTGCGACATCCAACAGAGACCGTTCGACTCCGTCAACATTGACCTTGAACTCACTGGCTCGAACAGCGCCACTGATTACCTTTCCAACACCGACATACCCCTGCTGCGGGATATTGACCCAGACGCGGTCTCCCGGTGAAAGCATGAAAAGTGTCTGGCTGTACCACCTGCCGCCACCGCCGCTGATGAAACCAAACTTCACAGCTTCTTTCCAATCACGATCAGCACTCTGTCCGAACGATACATAATACTCTCCATTCCATTCCCCGCGTTCTCCGGCCGGCCCGGCAGTCGCCTTGCTTTCAGTCTCTACCGGATCAATCAGCCAGGCACGGCTCAAATATTGACTGGAGCCGTCTTGGAAAACCTGGAAGAAGATGACGTTGATTGCAATGTCCATCCTGTTCAGGTAATTGACGATACGTTCCGTGCTCAGGTCCAGTGACGATGCAACAATAACAATTTGATGAGAGCCGTTGAGCTGTTCCTCATCCAGAGGTAGGCCAAACTGTTTGTCCGGTCGGTGTGCGGATTCGGTTTACTCGCACTTTCATAATCACGGGCGCGTTGCCGGAAAATATCCCCCAATGATCCACCACCGGAGAACCGGCTATAGATGGACGCAACATCATCTGCCTTGAGCTCCTGAACCCAAGAGGCATAATCCAAAGCCTGGGCGACAACTTCACGGGGGGTCATGTCACGCTTCAGCTCAATCACGATAAGCTGGCCGTCCTGATTTAACGCCAGGAGATCGATGAAGCCTCCATGAGTGGTACGCACCTGCCGACCGATTAGTAGCCAACGGTCTGAAAGGATCGTCGGATCTTCGGTGATCATCTGCTCCAGCAAGGCTTCCTTGCCGAGAGATACTTCTGCCAAGGGTTCAGGCTTGGTGCCGACTTTCCAGATTGCGTGGCGGATTGGCATGATCTACTCCTCACTAAACAAACTTTGGATGTGTCGGCTGCTATTCATTTCGAGCAACAGAAAAAACGTTATGTAACGCCGAACCAACCAAATCCGCCAGTTCGTCATTCATTCCTCCAAACCTATCTGCCAACTCAGAAATCAGTGTTTCTGCGGCATGTAAACGATCTGCTACTTCGATTTGCGCATCAATTTCTTTCGGTAGGGGTATTTTTAAGTCCAAAAACTTATCGACTTTGAGACGACGGCGATTTGTTGATCCGCGGCTTAAGTTCTCGTAAACCCTTAACATTGATGGCTGAAATAGACAGTATCTTAAATAGGCAGGATTAACTCGACTTGAGACAATTTCAAAGACTGGAAAATCATTTGTGGCAATTGCGCCATCAAGGTCACTCGTAACTATGGCCATAGCGCCGTTTCGAGCATCAATTTTTGATAGGATTAAGTCATTTGTTCTAATTATGGTTTGCGTTTTAGTTCCAATATCAAGGCCTTGCACGACATCACGAACCCTTGCTCCCCTGAAATGGAGTTGAACACGAGTCCGCCGATAAATAACATCATCCTGAATTGTTATTGTAGTAGTCCTTTGGTTAATGAGCTCGCCTAAAGCAACAAACGGAGCATCAACGTTTCCTAAACCTTTGACAGTTGCTTCAAGTTTTTGGAGAAGAAGTTCACTCTCGTCTTTGAGCTTGCGTACACCATTTATAATTACTGCCGGAGCCGCAAGTACTATATTGGAGTGGCGCGGGTGTACTTGTGCTAGGTCGATATTCCCTTGAATTAACTCCGCTGCAGATATGTGCCATGCATGTTCATTCTCTATTCGATTGTTCCACCAGTTGATAAGAGGCTCGAATTCTTCGTATTGCAAGCCATCAGTTGCAGAATAACTCTTTCCTTTGAGATGCGCTCGACGTTCTGGCAAGGGGTGTTCGTAAAACCAGACATCAGAACTTGGTCCTGATCTGTCGAAAAATAATAAATTCGTAGCAATATCTGTGTATGGCTCAAACACTCCTTTAGGGAGCCTAACAACTGTATGCAAGTTAAATTTTGTCAGCAACTCTCCGCGAATCCTTTGAGCAATTCCCTCTTCGTAAAGAGTCCCATTAGGCACTACCACTGCAGCCCTACCAGGTCTTGGCTGACGCTTGAGCTTGCGCATGATGAGCTGTAGAAAGAGGAGCGTCGTTTCCGATGTCTGCATCTCGGCAGGAAAATTATTGAGAATTCCTTTCTCTTCCTCTCCGCCGAATGGTGGATTGGTGAGGATGACGTCCACCCGGTCCCGGTCACCGATCTCGTTCAGGGGGAAACGCAAACTGTTGTCCGGATCGATACGAGGGTATTCAAGGCCGTGCAGAAGCAGGTTCATCTGCACGAGAAGATATGGCAGCGGTTTGGCCTCGCCACCATAGATGCTGCTCGCCTGAAGGGTCTTACGATCTTCAACCGTATTGCATTGCTTTTCCAGGTGACTATAAGCCTCCACCAGGAAGCCGCCGGTGCCGCAAGCGGGATCGAGGATGGTTTCTCCCAGCTTGGGATCGAGCACTTCCACCATAAAGCGGACCACAGGCCGAGGGGTGTAGAACTCGCCGGCGTCGCCGGCAGCGTCTCGCATCTCCTTGAGCATGGATTCGTAGAGGTGGCTCAGGGTGTGGATCTCGTCCGAAGAGGTGAAGTGAATGCCGTTCACCTTGTTGATCACGTCCCGCAGCAGGTAGCCGTTGATCATCCGGTTGATGGTCCCCTTGAAGACCGTGGCAATGACATCGCGCCGGTCGCCGCCGTTGGCCCCCTGGAGCCCGCGCAAATAGGCAAACAACCCCGAGCCCCGTGTCCCATCGGGACGAACAGCTTCATCGTTGTTGACAAAGGCGATCAGTTCATCGCCAGTAATCCCATCTTCACGAGCAGCCCAATCCCGCCAGCGGTAGGGTGCCTCGATGGCCGGGCGGAATTTATCTCCGGAAAGGATCGCCTCCTCTTCCCTGATCTGCTCCATGTCGTCGAGGAACTTGAGGAACATGATCCAGGTGAGCATAGGCAGCCGGTCAATATCACCGGAAAGCCCCTTGTCCTTGCGCATGATGTCACGGGAGGTTTTAACGATAGAGCCCAGTTGCTGGGCGGTGGTTTGAGGCTGAGCGGTTTTCTTGATGCGTGCCATTGGATTCCTTCATGTTATGTCGTTATAGTAGGTTGGGCTCAGTCCATACTTGAAATTACAGAGTCGAATTGCCAACCTGATATTCCTTCCAACCCATCTCTAAGATATGTGTTCTTCATTGGTGTGAAAGGAAGAGCATTTGATCCGCCTTTCGCGGTAATTTGCTCTCGCTGCGTTTCAGAAAGCGCTTCCCACCATTCAGGGGATATGGCGCAATTCTCACAGTTGAGGATGATCATTCTAAAAAGGATATCGCCAACATTGTGCCCATCATGCATCATTGTCGCCAATGATCGCATAAAATCAATACAGACTCTTGAACTTGAATGATGCCATGAGAACAAATATCCCCAACCATTGCTCATTGGAGCTGAACAAAAAGTGATTAATTCAAGCTCTTGCTTATGATTACCGAGATGTTGTAACTGGTTACCCATAAAGTCGAAGTCAGGATAAAGCAACCCAGAAAAGGCAATATTCGGCTTTCTATTTGAAAGGAAAAGCACATATCTAACATCATCAAATTTGTTAAACTTTAATGATTGGTCATACAGTAATTTATGCCTTTTCAGGTTATTAAAACCGAATTCAGTTCCGGATTTATAATCCTCGCAGTATTGCTTTATAAATGGATGGTCTGTTTTGCTAATCCTATGTCTTAGCGTGTTGAGCACGTTCTCTTTAATGAATATCTCTCTAGCAAGGGATCTGTAGGCGTACAACAACACTTGCTGGTTGGTAGGCACCAGATACTGATCGTCTATCGGAGTAAATAACTCGTTGTCATGATACTTACAAAAGCCAAGGAATGTTGATAGGTTGTTTATTCCTTTTTTCTGGTATGTTGGTTTACCCATGCTCTTGTTTAACTGGCTCACTTCGCTGGACAGCGTATAAACATGCCCATCTTTAGATATAGCTAAAAGCAACCGGCTTTTCTGAATGGAGTGAGCGCTAATTATCTCTTGGCACTGATTGCCAGCATCAAAATGTAGGCACCTCCCTCTATTCTTTTGTTTTTTTTGTTCTTTTATAAAACCTTGAATATCAGGTTTGTAAGAAGACTTAAGCGTGATAGGCCCAGTTGATGTTTTCTTGTCTCTAGCCCATGCCATGTAAACAATAGCCATACCATCTGTTTGAGCTTTCCGAAATTGTTCTAAACCAATATCCCTTTGAGTAAAATGTTCTTCTGACACTTCGATGGGAGAAAGATCAAGTCCTATGATCTCCCAGTCATACTTAGAAACTTGAAATGCAGCCTTGGTGACTGCAGTTTCAGGATTATTTTCTAGAACCCAACAAGAAGCAAATGCCCCTTCAGCGAGGTGATATTTTTCGTTATCAGTAGTTGGAATGACCTTGAACTGTAAAAAATAAGTCTTCATTTAAGGACAATTTCAAACACAGAAAGTACCTCGTTAAGTGCCTTGTCACATTCTTCTGCCAATTGAGTAAAATGGGAACGGAAACTGCCGTATTCAGTCCGCGCCTCTATTTCAGCTTTTCTCTTTTTATCAGTTGTTGCATGGCCTTTTACTACAGTCCTTAAACCGTGAATTCTCTGCATGGGTTCTACAGTAGCTTTTGCTTCTGTTTCACTCCGCCCCTTCGCTACCAGCAATTCCTGCATGACCTTGAGCGGCCCCCATTTCGGGTCAAGTTTACGACCAGCCGCTTCTGCCAACATTTGCAGGGGTTTACCAAGGAAACCTTCTATAAGTAACTGATCAAGTGCCAAGATTTCATCTGCCCACTCCTTCGGAGAATCAGTCACCGGATATCGTGTCGCGTCGGACAGAGCCGCGCCCCTTGGCTTCCACCATTCAGGCGGTGATTTATCGAGTTTACTGATCGTGTGTTTCAAGGCGGTTAGCGGATCATGCACGGTACTCCATTCCCCCAGAATATCTGTTTGGTAAGCGCGTTCAGAGATCGCCCCCTGTGGCCAAACATTGAAGGATTGCCAGTAAAGCTGCTCTTCATAGGGTAGGTCTGCCAAGTAGCCAATGTATGTATGTACTTGGCCAGCCTCATTAATATCATAAGTCTTAAGGTGCCATGCGTTGCGACAGGTGATACTTCTATCCTCTAATGTAAATCTTTCAGGGTCGGCTTTAAAGCGGAGCAATACTTCTGGCCGGAAGAAAGCTGGTGACACTTCCCAAGGCAGATCAGACTTTTGGAAATAGTTGGAAAGAAATTCTGGAGCACAGGAGGTATCAACGTTGGTTTTGTTCTTGCGGTCGTAAATTTTAAATTTAGCGTACTGGCGATTCTTCAGGTTATCTTCATCTTTCCATGCCTGTACCAATTCATCAACAGTGACTTTAGGCCTGATTATGATGGCTCCGTATGCAAAGCTCCCCTGGCCATCCTTGCCGCCTTGATAAAATAGGTCAGGCTCACTCCTTTCGTAATGTTCAATTTCGCCCCATCCGGAAAAACTCCCCCATTTCACACGAGTGAAGTCAAACTTTAGGACAAGAGATGTTTCCGATAAAGCCATAAACTTGTCCAAGTCCTTGCGAAGGATTGTGACCACGTCCAAGCCCTCCCACGCATCGGCTGACTTGCGTTGAATAACTCTTATTACATCCTCAATTTCTCCCCGTGGATCAAGCCTGCAATACGCTTTGCGTTCAGGTACGAAGTAGAGATCCAGGCTGTGTACGAGCTTTTGACTCAATTCGATAGGCGTGGGCCCCTGTTGCACTCCATCAAATGACCTTCGGTAAATCAGTTTCTCACCACCCTCAAAAGATTTGCTATCCGAAAGAGGAGGTTCTAGATACATGCGGTGCCCTTGACCACCGCCCCAAGCACGTTGAATAACCCAGCAATCGTCAGGCATCGGAATAGAACCATGCATCAAGTCGTGTCCGTCTGGCGGAGTAACTTTTGACGTAAGCGCAAGAACACCGTGGATCAAGATGGATTTCGCGCTGGCGTAGATCACCAACTCGTCACTCTCAGCATTGACTTTCAGATAAGACACCGAGTCTTCTGCACTGCTGAGCCATTCCTCAGTATCCACTTTTGGACATTCGGCTAGTGCTTCTAATTCAGCTTTCTTGAATAATTTCATATATGATACATCCAGCATTTTCCTTTGTTTGTTTCTATTAATTCTGGACAGATAGTGCCCACAGTTAACTGAGTGATAATTGAACAGTAAGCATCTTGTGTAACGATCAACGCATCACGACAGGTTCCGAAAATAACCGAGATCCGTTTGAATGCCGGAAACTTGAGTTTCTCTATCTTCAGACCATTCAGGCAGATGTATATATGCTAAATCAGTAGAGTATCCTAGCTCTGAAGGCACTCCTGGCCTGTCTGTAGCGATTCCAACAACGGTTTTAACTCCGGGAACCCTTCCTCTGATGACCAAGCATCTGAGGAATAATTCTTTCATCCTATGCTCGCGGTCAGAGCTCTTTCCGATCAAGAAAACAAAGGCTGTTTCACCGAAACCCTGTGCTGCGCGAGAGCCCACTTTTAGCTCTGGCTTGTCTAGAAATTCCTTAAACGCCTTTGCAAGCCCAGCTCGATACATCCGTGGCTGCAGAGCCATTGTTACTAAAGCGTGCTGATCGTCAGTGACTTCATTGCTCAGCATATCGAACATACCATCCGTCAGTAGATCTTCAGTGTAGTATTCGACGAGTGAGTCCCAAATATAGGATTCCTTTAAATCCTCCTGCATTGCGCGATACTCTTCAGACTCAGAATATCCCCTCCATAAGTCGTCATTTAAGATAATCATGTCTGGTTGGGAACCATCTTCAAATGTGAACGAGCGCCCGTGCACAAGATAAAGCGCGACGAGATCCTCAACCCCGCCACCTGCGAATACTAGTCTAGCCTTTGAAACCAACTCTTCAGTGGCTTGTAAATACTCAACAAAATCAGTGATAGTATCCAGAGCACCAAAAACCACACCGACGCTGTATTCGTCACACAAATGGACGAATCCATTACCGAGATCCCCCCATTTAAGGGGGACATGACCCCGGCCGCCCAGGGATATAGAGATTCGGTGATATCTTCTTTTGCACTTTTCCGGAAGAGTGACAAATCGACCGTCATGTCGAGTAAACCGATCTACACTTGCCAGCCATCTTTCAGCTCCCCAAATCTGGGATGCCGATTTTTCGATTGCAGCTTTCTGCCAACGTTCCCAACCGGTTGTGTCACCAGTGTCTTTGTATTCGTTCTCTTTGACGGAGATAATGACGATGTGATCCCCACAAACGACAAGGCAATCACAGAGTTCTTTGTCATTTTTACCCTTCGGATTTGGATGGGTCCAAAGCTTAAGAAATGATCGTTCACAAAGACCGGCAACAAATATTTCGGAAGGCGTTACGCCATGTGACATTTATCTACCTTTTGTCTATCCTATTCCCGAATTAAAACCCCGCATAGAGCAGCGTTTGCAGTTCATTCACCGCTTCCCGCAGCTTTTCCGCCCCGCCGAAATACCCGACAATCTCGATCACGTTCCCCCGTTCCGAAATCGGCGGCACCTTCAGGATATCCGGCACTACAAATTGCGCGGTGCCATGCTGGGCGTACTTCTCCAGCAGTTCTTCGAGAATTGCCCTTGCCTCTGGACTGAAATGATCGAAAAAATCTTTCCGGTCGTGTTTCAAGCGTTCCGCCCGCTCGCGGCGGGTCCGCAATGGGGCATTGAAGGCAAGATGGCAGAGAAGGTCAAAGGGGTCGGCTTCCGGCTGACCGACTGAATCGGCCAATTCGTTGAAGTTGATTCCTCGCTCCTCAAGCTGCCGGATAACTTCAGCCCGTTCCCTGGGGTTGGCCCACTGTTCGCGCATCCGAATGGCACCGGGGAACAGTGTCCGCACCTTGTCAGCAGCATAATCGCTGTATTTGACGACGCGCAGCTGCCTGCCGTCAGGATCAAGTTCGTAAACCAGATGGGCGGCAATTGCTACCTGTCCGCCATCGACAAAGTATTTACGAGGTTCAGGTGTACCATCATCGATGACGACACCGGTCGGGCCGTAATCATCCTGAATGCCGCCGTCTTCAACGACAGGCGTTTCCTCGGTAACGGTTGATTCATACGTTGCACCAGCGGCATCGATCTTTTCTTCACTGACGAAGGCCGGATCGCCGTCGAAATCCTTGTCGGCAAAGAGCCGTGTGGCACTGCCGGTATAGTCGAGAATATTGAACCAGAGCTTGCCGTAATCGTCCCTGACCCTGGTTCCCCGGCCAATGATCTGCTTGAATTCGGACATGGAACCGACCACCCGAGCTAGCACCACATTCTTGCAAGTGGGGGCATCGACACCGGTGGTCAGCATCTGTGAGGTGGTAAGAATGGCCGGGGTTTCGGTCTCCAGCTCCTGAAATCTTCCCAGGTGGCCGCGACCAATATCGCCTTCATTGGATGTCACCCGGCAGACATAATCGGGATAACGGCTGGAGAGGTCCTGATTGAGGTTGGTCAGTGCCCGTCGCATTTCGTCGGCATGATCCTGATCGACACAGAAAACAATGGTTTTGGCGAAGCGGTCGGTTTTGACCATGAAGTCGGTCAGGTGGCGGGCAATGGCGACCGTGCGGGCCTTGAGGGCGACAATTCGCTCAAAGTCCTTGGTCTGATACTCATCGTCCGGAATCTCCCGGCCGTAGCGATCCAGCTCACCTTTGCTGGGGCGCCACCCGGCAGCGTCATAGTCAGTGATGACGCGATGGACCCTATAGGGAGCAAGGAAACCGTCATCGATCCCCTGCCGCAGACTGTACTGGTAAACCGGATTGCCGAAGTAGAGGTAGGTATCCCGGTTGTCTTCCCTGAGCGGTGTGGCGGTCATCCCCAGTTGGAATGCCGGGGAGAAGTATTCCAGAATCTCCCGCCAGTTGCTGCTGTCGCGGGCGCTCCCCCGGTGGCATTCATCCACAATGATGAAATCAAAGAAGTCGGGCTTGTATTCCTTGTAAAGCCCCGGCCGCCGCTCATCCTTGGCCAAGGACTGATAGATGGCGAAATACATCTCACGGCTCTTGTTGGCCTCACCGTTCTCGATTTTCCAGCGGGCATCGCCAAAAGGAGCGAAGATTTTGTCCTTGGGATCGTCAACCAAGATATTGCGGTCAGCCAGGTAAAGAATCTTGGGACGGCGATGCTCACCGGTAGCATTCCAGCGGGCGCTCCAGAGCTTCCAGCAGATCTGGAAAGCTACAACGGTTTTGCCGGTTCCGGTGGCCATAGTGAGGAGAACCCGCTTCTTTCCCTGCACAACTGACTGTACAACCCGGTTGATGGCGATTTCCTGGTAATAGCGCGGACTCTTGCCGCTGTGGTGGTAGTAAGGGGTAAGAAGCTGCTGACTGGTGGTTTCGGTGATGTCCTGCTCCTGCTGAAGCCTCTGCCACAGTTCAGAAGGGGTCGGGAATTGCTGGAGCAGGCGCTCCTGGCCGGTCAGGTAATCGAATTCGATGATTTCAATGCCATTGGTGGCGTAGGCAAATTTGAGCCCCAGAATCTCTGCGTACTCTTTGGCCTGCTGGAGGCCGTCACCGGCGGACAGATAATCCGGTTTTGCCTCGACAACGGCAATAAGATAATCGCGGGTGTAGCGAAGCAGATAATCGGCCCGCTTCTGGGGACGGCGCTTGACCTTATTGCCGGCCAAAACGATGCGGCCATCGGTGAAGGTCACCTGCTCGTTGATCCGGTGGGGCTCATTGTCCCAACCAGTTTCAACCAGTTTTGGCAACACCAGTTTTCGACAGGTATCGGCTTCGTTACTCATTAGTGCAACCCAAAAAGAAAAAACCGCCCGACGGCAATATGCTCGAACAGGCGGTTATTGTAGTTACATTTGCTTCGGGCGCAGAGCCCATCTCTTTACCCTCCAAATGCATGAAATTACGCCATGTTAATACCTTTTTTTGTCTCAAAAGTCAATTTGAGTCTATCACGCTCCCTGTCCGAACAGGACAGAGTAGTGCAACATACTGAAATATTTACATTACGACACTGATTTGGATTGACAATTCATTTCAGGCTGGTCAAACTTAACCTGAAATGTATAGGAGCATTGACTGTCGAGAAAGGAGGGAGGAGATGATGGTACAAAAATGCAAGGCTTGCGTAATATCCATTTTCTGGACAACTCTTCCCTGCACTCTTGCCGGGGGAATTGTAGGTGCTATTTTCTCAACAGCATTCTGGTACTGTTTGATAGGAATAACCGTATTGTCTTTTTTCTACTGCTGCCTTGACCGTATCCCGGTTCGTTTGTTTGCTGGAACAATGAGAGGGTTATCGGTTTGGCCACTTCTGAAATACGGATATGCAAGTACCGATAAACGACCTGTTAATTGTTGCTGCAATAATTGGTGGTTATGGCGGCACTGGTTCTACAACAGATGATGCCAAATATTCCCATGCACCCTTCAGTTTAAGGATTTCGTCTCTATCAATTGGTATGCAACCTTGGTATTCAGCAATCAGTTCATATGGAGACGACACATAGAAATAGATGTTCGCTCCGTCCGATGTTTCCAAGTGGGTCAAAATATCGGCTGGTAATGAAAATTGATGACCATCCACAGTCATTATGGCCCCGTATTCCGCAACAGCTAATGCAATACCTGTCTCGCCAGAATTCTCTTTCAGCCTAAAGTCTTCAGTGACGAGCGCAATCAACCCGTCATTTACTAGAAGTATTTTCTTGCCTGTCATTGATTATTTCCCTCTCCGAAGTGGTGCGGGCCCCGGGCCTTTTGGTAAATTTGATGTTCTGCTCTGTTGCTGAAGGATCTTGCTGGTTCTTTGCACTTGCTGCTGAACATCTCGTGAGTTTTGCTCCATTACTCTAGCAGCGTCCCTTGTGGCAACTTCTTCCGATCTTTTTACAGCAGTTTCTTTTGCAGCTCGATTTGTAGCCATAGTACGATTAGGTGCTGTGACAGACGCAATATCTCCGACTGTCATTGCTGTTTCATGCAGTGCACCCTGACCAACGGCAATCGTTGTCGCAGCGGAACCGGCATCAGTTGAACGCCCATCGGTGAATTCCTGCGAAGCGGCACTGCCAGCAAGATTCTGCCTGGACTCAACCCTCGTCCCAACGACCTGCGAACTGGAATAATCCGCCTTGACCCCGCCATCGGCATGGATACTTCCGGTAATCCCGCCGCCTGACCTAGTACTGACCACCGCTGCACCCTGTTGCGACATCTGGACGAACTGATCCTCGGTAATCTCGGAACGCTTGCCGGCGACCAGATTGCCGCTCTTGTCCATTTTCCCCTGCACCTGCGAATAGTGCAGATTGCCGTCTTTGTCCTTGGCATACATCAGGACATTGCCGTCAAGGCCGTTGGAGAACGAGCCTCCCAACACTTCCATCTTGCCGGTCTTCTCGTTTTTCGCGTAATACCAGTCGCCGTTGACCATCATCTGCTTACCGCCGGCCTGGATCATGTACGAACCTGACTTCCGGGACACATTCAGTGACTGGTTCTCGTAGCCGGTCTTGATGAAATCACCGACGGTCTTGCGCAGCCCCTTGTCAGTTGTCGATACGTTCCGGTCCAGCCGCTCAATGTCGGTGCCAGTCCGACTCTGACCGAGATCGAACTTCTGCACCCGCCCGCCCTGATCGACGCTGAATGATGCGAGATTGCCGTTGCGGTCGTAATCCGCCTTGTAGTCGAACGCCTGGCCTGACATCCTGGCGACATGGGCGGCCGCGCTCTGGAAACCGGCTCCTTTGAGCTGCTTCTGCAGATCGAGCGACTTGGCCCTGTCCCCCTTGGCGACGGTACCGGCTTCTGAGGAGTTCACGACACTGCCATCCATGCCGACATTGACTACGCTCTTGCCATCGGCGGTCGTGAAGGTGATGTTCTGACCCTCCATGGCCTTCTGCATCTCGGCAAAGCCCCGTTCGGTCAGGTGGCCGTTTTGGTACATCTCCGGATCGTTGGTAAGATGCGGCGCAACCTTACCGACCATCTGATCAGCCGCGGAATGAACCAGTTGATTGCGGGCGATCCGCCCCGACACATCATTACCGATGAGCTGCTGATAGTTGTCGTATCCGCCACCAGCGTAGATCCCCTGAATCTTGCCGCCGGTCTCGGTCGCAACCACACGGCCAGCTTCCGTTCCTGCCGCCATCGGGCCACCGATCTGGTTCGAGAGTCCGGAAACCTCGGAAGCCTGTTTACCCTGATTGAACAGGGAATTCATCTGCATCAGGTGCGCTGAGGAGATCCCGTAGGAGTCGGCAATCGTCCTCACGGCATCGGCATTGGCGTAATCCCCCAGAGCCGAAATCTCCGAGCGGAGCGAATTGAACTCGCGCCAGCTGCCGCTGAAGCCGAGCGACCGCGCACCGGCATAGGCGCCCATTTCCCCCTGGAGCTGCCCGACGCTCTTGTCCATGTTGGCGGTCAGGAACCCGGCATAGTTGTCACCGTTGCCAAAGACATTGGCCAGTGCCCGGTCATTGGCAACCCCCATCTGGGCAAATGCCTGAGTGTCGCCGCCGTAGCTGTTGCCAACCACATCCCTGACCGCTGCCGACTTGTCAAGCCCGAGACGGCCATCGAAAGATTTCAGGTCATAGGATGAGGACAGACCGTTCTCGCGCATGGCCCTGCCGGCACCACCGAAACCGATGGTACGGCCCAGCTCCCCGTCGGCAGCCATCCGGCTTGAAAAATCCATCCCGAAATCCCGGATCATGTCGCTCGCAGCCGTGGTCCTGGCCGACATACCAACCAATGATTGCGCCTGCCTCGCCTGGAAGCTGTGCTCATTGCTCCATGCCTGGGTCGGCATGGCCGTCACGTTACGCTGCATGGCCGACGCCCGCCCGGCCGGGTCCTCTACCTCATGGGCCGCCCGGCTCCCAGCCGACTGCACCTGGCTACCCAGGCCACCGGCCATCATCGCCATGGCATGCCCACCGAACCTGATCAGCATCCCGGTAATGACCGTGGCCAGCATCATGCCGCTCATCCGGAGCGTGCCGAACATGCCGAGGATTTTCACAGTCTGGTCGGGAAAGAAATAGAGCGCATCCATGCCCAGCTTGTTCTGGCGTACCATTTCGTAGGCCTGGTTGGCGTAGTCCACGGCAAACTGATGAACTATGGCATCGGTCACCCCCCAGGCCGTGAGCCAGATAAAGAAACCGGCGATGATTCCCACCGCCTTGCCGATCAGCGGCGTGGGGATGAAAAGCGCCAAAAATGGTAACAGCCCCACCGCTATGGCCGTGAGCGCCGCCTTCAGGATCGGCAGCCACTCGTTGGCCGACTTCATGGCACCGGAGGCGTTCAGCAGGAACTGATAGTTGGTAGCACCGGCGGCGTTACCGCTGCGGAAGGTCTCCTCCAGCCGCTGGGAGACGTAGGCCTGTTTCAGGAAGTCATCGATGCTTGCCGCCCCGAGCCCGGTCCCACTGTTCACATTGTTTAGGACCGTCTTGCACTGGTTGACGGCGGCGGCATCGGTCACGTCATAGCCGAGGTTGGCGCAGACCGAGTCGATGTTCTTCTCCAGATTTGCCGGAGTGAGCGTCCCCTTGATGTTGGTCCAGGCGTCGGTGCATGTGAGAGCCTGCCCCTGGGGATTGGCACCATCGTAATAGACCGTCCAGATGGCCGGGTTGACCGCCTTGTCCAGGGAGCCGACAAAGTTGGTGGTCGTTTTCCGGAGTTCATCCACGGTCAGGTTGGCGTTGGGATTCATCAGGGCGTAGGAGACGCAGTCCTTTACGTAGCGACGCATGGAAGCGTCCAGGTTGCTGTCCACCGCTGACAAGGGGATGCTGGTGAGTTGGGCCAACCCGAGGAAACCTTTCCCGCCCGCCTGGCTCTGATAGTTCAGCGGATCACCGGCAGTGGTGACGATATCCACCAGTCCCCGCTCGATCTTGTTCAGGATGCCGGCCACGGCCACCACACCATCGGGGATGCCGCCCACCGCCTGGTTCTTGTTGAAAACCGGATCATAGACATGTATCGTCCCCTTCGGTACCACCAGGGCCAGATAGACCATGACGCCGATCAGGGTCGGCACGATCCAGGTCATGACCGAACCGTTGGCGGTACCGAGCGATTTGGCGAACACCGTTACGCCGCCGAAGAACAGCCCGGCAGTGATGACCACGAAATAGAGCGACTTATAGGCATTGTCGCCGAAGATCAGCGCCAGCTTGCCGAAGGCGTTCACCACGGCGTCATGGCCTCCCCAGACATAGAACTCCATGTCCAGAGCCAGCGCCATGGTCGGGATCAGCACCAGCAGAAGCGCCAGCCCCAGCCTAGATGCGGTCCGAATCGACATGCACGACTCCTGCGGCGATGAGCTTGCGGTTGCGCAGCCATGCGACGAACATGGCGGCAATGGGGATGATGATGAACACCGCAGTCGAGACCAATACGAAGTAGGCGGAGATGAGGAAGATCCCCTTGAAACCCTGAACCCAGTAATAGACCTTGGCGACGGTTGCGGGCGTGGTTTTGGCGTAATAGAGCTTCGCCACGGCCCAGAGCACGTTGCTGTCGGAGAAAATCTTGAAGTAGAGGAAATGGAAGGCGATGAAGGCCACCACTGCCTTGACGACCGCCCCGAAGACCATGCCCCCCAGGAGGTTCAGTACCATGGCACGGGTGTACTCGCCGATAAAGCAGGTGGAGGCTTTGGCCATGAAGATCGCGTACCCCAGCGAGAACCCCAGCGCCAGCAGGAAGGCGCTGAACTTGTCGAACAGGGTCGGTGACGGGTCGCCGAACATAGGAATGTACTGCTCGATCACTCCGATGGCGATGGGAGTGAGGAGCGCCGAGACGATACCCGAGGCAAAGGAACTCCGAAACCCCACCTCCATGAACTCCAGCCGCTGCTTGGTGGTCAGGAAGCGTGACTTGATCATGCAGCCCCCGAGCTCATTGGCGAAGTTCTGGTCGATATACGAAATCGCCTCCAGAAGTCCGCGTGGGTGAATCTCGTTGCTTGGTGGCACCGGCATTATATCCGGTGTGCTATTACTATCCTTCGGCACGTCCTCTCCTATCCCGTGAATGACCTGACCAGATTCATGACCCCGCCGCCATAGGCGACGATAGCCGCCAGCAGCAGGCAGATAGCCGCCATGGTCGGATTGCGCTGTCGCACCCCGACCCAGAAAGCGGAAATCACCAGGGCGACGAAGAAGCAGCGCCCCCAGAAGCCATAGAGGATCGTGGCAAAGAGCTTCTGCCAGAAGCCGGTGTATTCGGCCTGCCCCATGTAGTGCAGCGGATTGAGTTTCTCGATGGGCACGGTATTCCTCTCAGAAGATCGGGTAGGCTTTCGCTAGGATGCGGCTCTTGTCCACGAAGCCGAAATACCGCGAATCGTAGCTGTCCTTGTGCTCACCCATCACGAACATGGCTCCCTTGGGGACCGTGCCGCTGAAGGCGAAGTGCTGCAGCGGTTCACCCTTGAGTGAAAAGTCCTTGGCCCTGACTAGGTACTCGCCGTTGCAGTAGAACTTCTTCTCCGCATCCACGGTGAGCTGATCCCCCTCGTTGCACCCCACGAGCTTCATCATATCCTCCGACTTCTTCATCCCGATCCTGGCCGCCAGTTCCTTGTCGTGGAACAGGACATACTCTCCCCGTCCCACACAGTCCGGATTCCGGGTGAGCCAGTAGACCCGGTGCTTGAGAGATGGCGTCAGGGTGACGCTGACCTTGTACGGAAGCAGCGTCCCTGCGATAAGCAGGCAGGTGATCGCCATCCAGAGCCGCCAGTTGCGGAAATCAAGGTCTAACGGTTTCGGCATTGCGCACCACCGCGTCACCCATGATGATCACCCGGTTCTTCGGTATGGATGTGATGGCCGCCTCTAGACGGTCGAAACTCTTCCGCAGCTCTTCATCGCTCAACTTGCCGGCAAGATAGTTGTCCCGCTGCTGGGCGATGTACCCCTTAATATCGACGGCCACGATCTTCTGGGCGTACCAGTGGTCATACCCGGCAACGGTTGCCAAAGATGCTCCCAAAGACACAACCAAACAGGCACCAATCAGGACCAGAGTGCCCGGTTGCCGTTTGGATTGCTCTTTGGGGTATGTATTGGGATGCTCTTTAGGTACCGAAACGGCATCCTTATTCTCAAGGGGCTCGCTTGTTTCCATGCTGATCTCTTCACTCATTGATAGTGACTCTCTTTCCTCGTTCATTTCCGGTCACCCGGAGTGGCCAGGAGTGCGGCCAGTGAATCCGAATCGCTCTCCTTCCGGATCTGGTTGAGCAGATATTCCAGTCTGGCGTCTCCGTATGCCGCATAGTGATCCGAGATGGTGGTGTTCTTGGGATCGCCCTCGCTCAAACCGGCATCCTCGGCCTTGAGCCCGCGGACATAGACCACTGCGGGAACCCGGTCGATCCGGTACCGGCGGAATAACAGGGGATCGACGACCAGCCCTGCCGGAAGCATCTCGCAGTCACCGTCCTGGGGGCGGCACGCCGGGTCGCGCTGCAGCACCGAAGCGATGAAGCCGATGGTCGGCTGAATCTTCGTCACTCCATCCACAAACCCACGCAAGACCAGGGAGATATTAGGATCGCCCAGTCTGGCCACTGAAGCCGCATAGTTCCTGATGGTCGCAAGCGGCATTGCCGACGAGATGAAGACGTAGACCCGCTCGGAAGCGGACAACTTTCCCTTTGGCGCCTGTTTGCCCTTGTCTGCGTAGTAACCGGAGGCCTTGTCCCCGAACACCTCGGACTTGATCCGTTCCGTCTCGTTCAAGACGCGCAGTTGGAATTCATCCGAGTGGTAATAGGAATCAAGCGTGCCGGCCAGGGAGAGCATCTCCTTCTCATACCGGTTCCCGGGAACGGTCATCCGCTTCGCAAGCCGGTCGGCATTGGATAGGCTTTTGGCCAGGTCCGGCACAGTCAGCCCCTCCACATCAGTCTCCTTCCACAAGGTTCCCTCCACGACTACCTTCACTTTCTTCAGCTTCGTCTCGATATAGGCCCGGCCAGGTTTGCCGGTGCAGGTGCCGACCTTCCTGAGATGGACCGTATCCTCCGCCACCCTGTCCACCACGCAGCAGGTGTCGGGAGTGGCGATGTATCCGGGAGTGCCGGCAGCGACAACCTCGCAGGGCGAGACAATCGCAAGCCAGGAGATCAATTGAGCGCATAGCCGACGCAACAGACCCTCCTTCGTGTCAGTGACCAGAGAAAATTGTCCGGCGAGGTGTTGGTTGTGCCGAAGGGTGGATTCTTCGCCGTCCCCCAAAGCAACGACGGCCTGCCGATGGGGATGCAGTCGTTGCCACGTACCGGCCTGGCAACCTGAAGCCGGTAGTTGCTTTTGACCAGAATTGGAGTGACGACCCCGGCTCCGGCGCACTGGTTGATGCCGGTATCGTAGAGGAGCGTTTCACGCCCGAGCTTGAACAACATCCGGGCTGCCAGTCCTGCATTGACGTTGAACGGGTTGTTCTCGATCATGCTCCCCGACAGAGGGTAAAACGAACCCCAACTCCCCATGCACCAGAACAATGGATCAATGGGATACGACATGGTCGCTCCCACGCTGTCGGCAACGCACGCCAGTTGCGACACAGGGTTGCCGAACAGAAGCGCCTCCGGATTGATGATGAACGACAGGCTGTCATCGTTCCACATGGGGTCCACTTCCGTCATGTAGGCCAAGTCGAAGGCCTTGTTTTCGGCACAGGGGAAATCCATGAACAGCTTCAGAATCGACCATGCCGGAAAATAGAAGTAATGGGCCTGCTGGAAGGCATAGTCGGAGTCACCGTACTCCTTGCTCCGGTTCTCCCCGGACGAGAAGCCCGGCTTCGGGTTGGTCATGCCGGTGCCCATGACCGGGAAACAGAACGGGTCCTTCACGGTCTCGATCAGACGGGCATGCTCCCAGAAGGCGGTGGACACCCCGATGATCAAAACCCCCTTACTGTCCGGACAGGCGCACACCGGCGAGGTAACATTGCCGGGAGCCGGCTCGGCACCGTTGCCGTAGGAGACGCTGCCCATCTTCACCGGGAACATGCACTGCCAGCAGATGTCCGTCACCGGGTTAAGCACCTTTCCCTTGCAACTTCCGCCGGCACCCCAGGCGAGTGGCACTGTCATGATGAACACGATCAGCGTGATGATCGGGATGCTATTGTTCAGGTTCATCCTCATACCGCACCTTGAATTCGGAACCTTCGTCCGTAATGATGATTGACCGCTTATTCCCGGTCGGATAGCGACCGACAGTTCCTTTGCCATTGGTGGAGTTGCTGTTGACCTGGAGCTGCTCCGGGGATATCTCACCCCAGTCACGAGCACGGAACCGGCTCTGAATTGCCAGCACCTCTTCCATGAACTTCCCGTCACTGCTGAAATCATCCAAAACCCTGCGTGTCAGCACGAACTGCTTCCCCCGCTCGGTATCCGTACCCTCGGATGCAGGTCTGGTTGCAGCCCTGCCGGCCATCGCAACCCAACTGACCGGCGCCAGGATCGGTGCTGCCACGGATGGCAGGCGGGATGTCTCCTCCACCTTTGTCCATGTTTCATGGGAACACCCTGCACACAGCGCAAGGATGCAAACTGTTGCCAGGTGGTGAGATATCTGCGACTTCATGGCGCCACCTTTCTGCCTTGTGCTGGTGTACCGCTACCTTTTGTCAGCTTGACCTCCGTTACCTCCATGATCCGCCCCTTCTGCCTGACAACTGACGGCACCGCCTGTAGCTTGAGCCTCTCAACGATCTTCCGGTCGGCATAGAACAGCGGGCGGCTGATCCTCTTCGATACGGCCCCGAAACTCCCCCCGGTGAGAAGGAGTGTCACATCGAGCCGCTTGTCATACTCGGAAGCGGCAAACCACTTCACCTGCTCCGGATCGGTGCCGTCGATGACCACCAACGTTTTCGGGTAGGTCACATAGTCGAGCGGATTGAAGGTGTATCCCTTCGGGTAGAGGATTCCACCCTTGCCGTCGGGAACATCGATTTCGGTGGTGTAGGTCATATCAACCGGGAAGCTCCGGCTCTGCCTCGCTCGCGGCAGACGCACCCTGTCCGGCGGCCCCTGGAAGTTCTCGACCTTGCGTTTGTCCAGCACCTTGTGCCAGTCCACCTGTTTGGCCCGTTCCTCGATCTCGGTCAAGGCATCCCGCTCCGCAATCCGGTACGTCACGCCGAAGTTGCCAAGCTCTTTGGCCTGCACCGATGAAACGCACAGGAACAGGGCTATCAGTGCCACTCCCGTGTGTCTGATCATTTCGGTGTCGCCTGGTACTTGTTCTGGATATTTTGCATGATGGTCTGCTGTGAACCATCGATCTTGGTAGCAAGATCCTTCTGCACATCTTCGAAGTATTCCGAAAGATCAATCCGCGAGAAATCCAGAGCCTGGAATTCATCGGGGTTAAAGCCGCGGCAGTTGGGTGCTTCCGGTACACCCCACGCGCCGTTTGGCTGAAACGATTGCAGTTGCGGTCTCCCTTGTTCATGGATGATCCTCGCCATTTTCGAGTTGAAGCAGCAGTAGCTCTTGGCTTTCTGTACACACCCAACCAACGGCCATTTTTTCTGGCAGTAATCCCCCACGTAGTGACAGTCCTTGGCGGCATTCTGCATCCCGGTCTGAATATCACCCTGATCACAACCGCTCCCCATCAGCACCTTCATCACCACCATGACAACAATGGCAATGGCAATGGTGGCCGGGTTGAACAGTGCGGCGGCATAGGCCTGGAGGCCGGCGCCAATGGCCGATGCCCCGGTGGCGCCGCTGGCCATAGTGGCGTAGGCCCCGGTTGCTGCCGCACCTGACAGAGTAGTCGTGGTGCCGGTGGCGGTGACCACAGTCATGGAGGTGACTGCTCCCGTAGCGGTGGTTGAAATTGCAGAAATCTGGGCTGCCCCGGTCACCAGAGCATTGCCGTAATAGGCAACCTGACCGATCTCATAGGCCATTTGGATGCCCTGAACTGCCATTTGGATATTGCTGCCGGTATCCTCCGACGCCACCTTGTCGCTCTCGCAGCAGTTGTTGAGGTACCCGACCGTCATGCCGGGAGGACGGCAACGAGATGCCTTGCCGTTGAAGATGTAGATCTGGCCGAGACATTGACCATTGGGATCACGCGGTCCGTCATCCTGGAGCATTGACTCGTCAAGGGTGGTCGTCACCTCTGATCCGGGCGCTCCGGGATTGAAACAGGGATTCGGGGAGCACTGCATCTTGCCCTGGTATTCCATGCAAGCGTACTGAGTCCCGAGCGGACAGGTATTGAACCCCTCGAAGCAGCTGTCCTTCTGCGGATTGTAGATGCCGGCAGCGCTGCAGATCGGCACCGCCTCGCACTTGCCAATGGGAAGCGGTGTGTAGGTTGTTCCCGCCGGACAGTCGTGCTGAACATCGGATACGCACTTGTCGAGCGTGGCAGAGAACGTGGTGGTAGCAGCCTGGGAGAAAGCAGGGTCCTTGGGACATGCAACGGGTTGCAGACACTTGAAGTCAGACTGACTCCAGCTGTACGTGCCGCAATTACGGGTCAGCGTGGCCTGGCAGACATTGAGGCTCGCGTCGTAGGCCCCGTTGGCGCATACCGGTGACGAGAAACAGAGATTGGCGGCAGCATCAAATGAGTAGGTACCGCAATCCCTGGTGATGGTTGCTTCACAGAGGTCCGTCGCCGTGTTCAGGGTGCCGTTGGGACAGGAGGCCGCCAATACGCACAGCCCGCTGGCGCTGTCATAGGTCCCCTGGCTGCAGGTCGGCGTATAGGCAGCCCAGCAGACATCCATGTTCGGGTCAAAGTTACCTCCGGAACAGGTCGGGTTGGTGGCGGACAGGCACTGGTTGCCGTTGATCAGCGCCTGCCCCTGGGGACAGACCATCTGGGTCGATGACATGGTGAACGAACCGGACAACATCCAGTCGCTGGCCGGCGAGCCGTCGGCACAGTAGCGGTCCATGAAGTAGTAGCCGCAGTTGCCGACACTGTCGCATTGCAACGCAGACAGGGCATAACCGGTGCTGGTCAACTCGGTCCTGCTCAGGAGGCTGAGGGGTGACTGGATCGTAATAGCATCAGAACCGAGACAGCAGTAATTGGCAGTGACATTCACCTGCCCCTGGGGACCACTGGGGCAGGAAATATTCACGTTGCAGCAGGAATCGGCGTAGGAGGCGCAGAGGAATGACTTTGGACTGCAGGCGAGCACCTGCTGGGAACTGGCAGCGGTGATGGCGTCACACTTGTTGGTCACCCCGTTGTAGGTGGTTCCGGGCGGACATTCGGGAGCCTTTTCACAGCGGCCCCGGGAACTGTTATAGCTGTAGCCGCCCGGACATGATGGCACAAAGGGCTGGGCGCATATATTGTAGGTGGCGTTGTAGCTGCCATAGGTACAGATCGGCGACCGTTCGCACTTGCCTGTCGCACCGTTGTAGGCATAGCCATTGGCTGTGTCGCAGACCGGCATCCAGGCCTTTTCACACCGATCCTTTGCCACGACGAACGCTCCTCCGTCAGCGCACGTTGCCGGCTTCACGCAGCGATCATAGGTCGGACTGGCCGGATTGGCATCATAGACATAGCCCACGGGGCAATCGTTCTGAACCAGCTTTTCACAGCGGTCAGCAACCGGATTGAAGGTACCGTTTTCCGGACAGACAACATTCTTCACGCATTTATCGATGCCGGCATCCCAGGTGTAACCGCTGCCGCAGATGTTCTGGGCCGTGGCCTGACACATGTCACGGGTCGTCTCCAGGGTCGAGCCATTTGGGCAGACCGGTGCGGTATAGGTTTCCACGCATTCCGTGGAACCAACCGGGCAGAATTGTCCTTGTGTGGTCTGAATGCAGTTCGCCACTTCCCCCTGGTCGCCGGCATAACCGTTGTTGTTCAGATCCTGACCGCACATGATGTTGTTGATAGCGTTGGGGTCGGGAGGAGGCGGTGGAGGTGGCGGCGGAGGCGGGGTTATCGTGCCGGGATCGATGTACGACAAGGCGCAGTCGAGCTTGCCGGGAAACTCGACGATCTGGGAGCTCCTCGTCCCATCGATACCGCTGGCCCAGATGCCGTCACTCCCCATGACGACCGCTTGTGGGTCCTGGCCGGTATAGGCGCCGGCAGCCGGCCATTTCGTAAAGGCAAGCCCGGAACCGTCAATGGTGGTGAAGCCAACGGAGCCGAACTCCTTCCAGACATCGATATAGGTGCTCTTATCCGATGGGGATGCCCCCAGATAGGCCCCATAGCGCTTGATCAGAAAGTCCAGAGTCTGCTGGCTGTCCACGCTGACCGGTTTGGCCGCTCCGAACTGCCCGAGAGAAAGCATCTTTTTGAGCGAGGCCGTGTCAGTGCCTGTCATCAGATACTCTCGACTGATGTTCGCCGAGAAGTCGAAATAGATGTCGGGAAGCGACTGGCTGCCGCTGACGGCTGATTTGGCGATGGCGTAGGTCTTGCCGTTGAATTCGGTGAAAAACGTCAGGGCATCGATATAGCGATAGGTGGTTCCCGTCGTGATCGTGTCCTGGCAACTGACAACAGCCTGTGCGGTGCTGGTTATCCCGGAGAGGGAAAGCAGAAGGACGGCATAAAGAACTGAATAGGCAATGCGGAATAGCATCTGGTCTTACCTCGACTGCATCGGCTGTTTCTGGCCGCTGGAACAGATGTTGTCCTTGCCGGCCAGCCTGAGTGTCTGGATCACTGTGGCAGCCTCGGCAAACTCGTTGATGCACTGGCAATCGATGACGATTTCCTCGCCCGGGTCGGCAGGACAGCTGCTATTGATGCAGGTCTTGTAGAAGATGTCGTAGGACTGGGCGGGAACCCGCATGTCATTGACCGTCCCGGTCGTCGTTACCTGGGTGTCGGTCTTGGCGATGCGGGTCTTGCAGGCCACTTCGCATTCCGAAACCGGGTCCCGCTGCGGCAGATTGATGCTGCCATTGGCTATGGTCCAACCGGTGGGACCGAGACGCGGGTCCTGAAAGGTCAGGTTCGAGGTATTGTCGCTGGCGGAGGAAACCACCTGCCCGAAGCGGGTCGCCACGTCGGAGAAGTCGTATTGCGTGCTGCCGCAGACATAGGTACGCTTCTTGTGCCACCAGTCCCGGCAGATCTTATTGGTACCCACCTGACCAGTGAAGTTCTTGCAGGACGGGAGCGGATTAAAACCGGTCGGATTGAAGTTCTGGTAAGTCACGACACCGTCAATATCCTCTTCCTTGAGTCGGCAGTCCGGGTCGTTGGCCAGGGCTGCACATTTGTCTTCTACCCCTTCCGTGTAGGTATCTTCCTTGAAGTCGAAGAAATAGCTCCAGTCGAACGACACCCCCTGGGCCCCCTTGGCCGGGCAGACGATGCCGGTCTGAACAGAGGTATCGAAGCCGTTGATGATCCCGTCCACCGAGGCCGAAGCGGAGTTACAGCCGCCACCGCTCATGTTGTTCATGTTGAATGTGGCGGACATGATCTGACCGAGCTTGGCCGGGTCCGGGGTCGATACGGTCACGGTCTTGACCACATGCCAGCCATCCCCTCCGGGACTGCCGCCACAGTTGTTGTGTGCCGCCCCTGGTCCGCCCGGGCCGGTATCCAGGTATTCCAGCTTGTAGGTCAGGTCATCGACCTTGTGAACCCGCATGTAGACCAGGTGATCGGTACAGAGTGAGCTGTTTCCGGAATCATTGAAGGATTTGACGGTGGTATCGACACGGCCAGCCCGGTCGACGGTGCAAATGCTTGATTTGCCCTGCGCCTGTCGTGCCGCTCCTGAGTTGGAAATCAGATAGTAAAAACTGCTGGGATCGGAAGACTGGGCGATGGCGGCAGAATCCCGAGCGGCGGTCAGTTGTGGCCAGTTGGTGTAGTAACTCGACAGAGTGGAGACGGTCGGTGATGAAGCAAAGGCTGAGACACTTGCCGCGGCGTTGTTCGTCTGGGTGGTCACCTGTCCATAGTAGGTGATGGTGGTAATGTCGGTGGCGACATTGGTGATGGTGAACTGGGTGTTGCTGGTATGGACGGCGTTGACGATACCACCGCCGATATCCTTGAGCACAATGGCGCTGTTAACCCAGACCAGGTTGCTGCCACAGCTGCTGTTGATGCAATAGCAGCCCCCCAGGTCGGTGATGGAAGCCGGCGCTTCGGTAACGCGGCCATCGGCATCGGCTGCCCACGTGTAGTATTTGCAGTTCGACCAGCTGCCGGCAGTGCAGGAGATGAAGCCGTTGGCGCAGACTCCTGAAACGAGCGCCGGAACGGTGTGGACATTGTCGATGGCGCCATCGGTATTGAGATCCTGGCTGACTATGACCTGCTGCAGGTCGCCGGTGCCTGACGGTTGGATCATTACCTCCAGGAACTTTGCCGATGAGGGGGCATTCAGGGTCGCCGGGAAGCTGGTGGCGCCGTTGACGGTCTGCATGAGGTTCGAGGAGTTGGTCATCGGCATCGAGATGTTGCTGTTGACGCCGCTTTTGGTGCCGAACCGGGAGAGAGCCGTCTGACCTGCACTTTGGCCGGCGGTCTTCCCGTCAACGGCCAGGGCATTCGAACTCACGAGCGCCATAGCCATGGTCAGGCTAGCTGCGGTATTTCTTGACCATCTCACGGATCGCATCCTCATAACTAACTCCGCCATCCACCATTGCCTCTATTTCTGCGATCTCGCTCGCATCGGACGTGAACACGTAATAGGAGAACGGATCGACTGCCAGCCTGCCGACGCCGGTGCCGAATGGTGTGTCCATGAAGATCTCCGAATACTTGGGCTTGTTGCTCTTGGTTGACTTCAGAATCCGCATGGTGAAGTCGTCGTAATAGAGGAGCTTCTCGTCCAGGGCCTTCTCGAAGTCAGACGACTCCAGGAAGAACTTGAAGGCGGAGTTGTTCCTGATCACATCACCGACCCCACCGAACAGTTTCATGTCGAGAACCGACTGCGTAATGATGGTGAAACTCCCGCCGTATTTTCGGGCCCGGCGGTACCCTTCCTCGATAACCTCCTTCAGAGTCGAACTTTCACCAAGGAACTGCCACGCCTCGTCAAAAACGATCAGGCGCTGGTCCGACTTGTCGGAGAGATAGAGATCCTGGGTGACGGCATTGATTACCTGGAGGGTAACAACCCGGAATAGCTCCTTGCGGGACTTGAGATGCTCCAGCTCCAGCACCACGAACTCGTCGTTGGAGATGTCGAGGCTGCTCTTGCCGTTGAAGAAGCGGCCAAAGGCCCCATCGCTCCGGAAATCGGCCAGGTTGAAAGCCAGCCGTGAGGCAGCCTCCTTGATCTCGCCCCCTTCGGAGGAATAGCGCTCGAAGTTGGCCAAGTACTCGTAGACCGTGTCGATGCCGGCGTCATTCCCCTCCTGCTGCCAGGCCCAGCGCACGGCCCCCTTGATGAGGGTCATCTCGGTCTCGCTGGGGATGGTCTTCCCGGTGGAGAAAACCATCTGAGCGACGATGGGGGCAATGACCGGAATGTCGTATTCGGGGTCGATGATGTTTGTGAAAGGGTTCAGGCAGACCTGGGAATCCTCGCTGAAGTCCAGGTAGCGGGCACCGAACAGCTTGGTCATCTTCTTGTAGGAACCGCCGATGTCGATGATCCTGATCTTGGAGTTCATGGCGAAGTAGTTGTAGACCAGGTAATTGATGAAGAAGCTTTTTCCCGCGCCGCTGGAGGCGCAGACCATGGCGTTGTGGTTGTTGACCCCCTTGTTGAAAATGTCGAGGCCGAACAGGTTCCCTTTCCGCCCGGCAAAGAGCATGACCGGCTTGCCCAGCCCCGAGAAATCACCCTGGATCGGCAGGGTCACGGCGATACTGTCCACCGGCATGATGTGATCACGGTCAAGAGTGTCGATGTTGCTGCCATTGTCGTAAAGGCCGAATGGCATCGACGAGATGAACAGGATCGGGAGAATCCCCTTGTCTTCCTGCATGACATACCCTTGCCCCTCCCAGACCCGCTTGGCCCGGGTGACTGACTCGTTCACCAGCCACTCGTCACTGCCGTAGACCCACATGATCGGGATGATCCGGTAGAACTTGGTACCCCGTTCCAATTCATCCACGGCCCAGAGGTATTCATCTTTCTTGCGAGCCAGCGACGGGGCGAAGCTACCCACTCCCTGCTGCTGCAGGACCAGGTTGCACTTGGTGTGAAGCTTGTTCTTCTGGTTACGCAGAAGAATGTTGAGAGTGAAGAAGAACGGTGTACGGATCTGGTCTGAGTCGGTCGCCATCCCCATGATCCCGCCGAAGAGCTGGTTGGTCTGGATCGGGTCGCCATTCAGGGGGAACGATTTGGGGGTGACACAGCGGAAGTGTCTGTTATCGAAGCGGAGCGAGGTAAAGCGCTTTTCGATCTTCGTACCGAGCAGCACCTGTTTGCGGATGATGTTCCGGTCATCGTAGTGGGTCGAATTGCCGGACGGATCTTCGTTCAGCATCCGCCGCAGCCAGTCCAGCAGACGTCCCGGTCCCACCACGACCGGGGCGAGGCCGGCACCGCGCAGCACTTCCTGAATGGTGCCGAACACTTCGTCCAGGTTCACATGGCCGATCTCCTTGACCGGAAACTTCACGGTGAAGAACATCCGGAAGGTGCGCACCGGAATACCGCTCAGGCAGCCGAGCCCCTCCACCCCCTCCTGGAAAAACCGCATGACATTGTCGGAGACATCGTGGACCAGCTTGCTGCTGCGCGTCTTCTGAGCCCCATAGGCATTGACAATCGGTTCGACAAACGGGTCGGCAAACAGAATGAACTGCATGACCGAACCTTCCGGCAGATTGACGCGAAAGATTCCCTCCAGGGTTTTGATGCTCGTTTCGGAGGCGAATGCCAGGGGAGCGCACTCCCACATCATCCCGAAGGTGTTGTCGGTGTTGAGGTAGATATTTTTCCTGTCGTCGTAGGCAATCCAGGGGAAGTAATCGGAGAACTTCTCCCGACGGGATATCTGTTCCAGCTCTCCCTTGGTAATGCCACCGTCCTTTCCGAATAGACCGGACATGATCCCCATTACGCTACTCCTCCTCACCGGACGACACGGTGTCGCCCAGGAGCCAGCGCGGTTCGTCCACGAAGAAGTAAACGTAGCGCAGCATGTAGAACTCATTGTCCTGCCCGGTATAGGGAAGCAGAAGCACCCGCATGGTCTTGGGGGGAGCAACGACCGGCGTGACCGGCTCCTTGAGTAGACCGGTGAATTTGTCGAAGAGTGCGGCACGGTATTTCGTCAAGGCTCCGTTCTCTTTCGACGCTGGGTTGGTTCCTGCCGCTTCCTTCGTGCTTTCGGTGCAGGCGCCGGAATTATCGGACTCTGGTCCGCAGTTCTCACGGGATTGATCGGCAGCCATATCCTTAGTTTTGGCAACGCCGCCTGATGATTCGCTGTAGGCCGTCTGGACTGAGACACATTTGCCGTTGTAACTCTCCGGGCAACTGAAATTGCTTTCGTAAGGATTGAGCAGGGCACAGCCGCTCATGAGCAGCATTCCCGCCAGAGCCAGTGTTCTCTTCACTTTCCGCCTCCCTTGGCGATCTTTTTGATTTCCAGGTTGATCCCCTCGCTAATGACCAGCGTCACCGGCTTCGTGGCGCCTACCTCGATGACCGGCATGGTCTGCTTGGCCAGTTCCATGTAGAACTTCTGGATCTCTTTGAAGCCGCTCGACAGCCCTGATCCGGCGCCTGACATGGCAATATCCTTTGGATCTACGGTCTGGGTGGTGCCGAGAGGACTGACGGCTAAAGTTGTCGCCGACGCCTTGATAGCGTCACCGGCACCGCCGAAGAAACCGGCCAGCATGCTCCTCGCAATCATAGAACCCATCTTGGCCACGACCCGTCCCCGCAGGCCGATCTTGCCATCTGCGTCGACGACAAATCCCTTGACCTTCTGGTCAACCACGGCCTGCCCCTTACGGTCGAGGCATGACAGGGAGACCAGCAGCAGTTCGGCCCGCTCAGTAGCCAGGTTCCCCTTGCCGTCAGCGATGACAAAACATCCCTTGAGGTTGGCTTTCACGCTGTTGGGCAGAACCGCCGGAGTCTTGACCCTGAGCAGTACCGGGACCGGGTTACCTTTGGCTTCCGAAGTGGTCGGGGCGTCCAGGCCACTCAACAGGGTCGCCTCCATAAAGGAAGGCGGCAGATAAACTGAACCTGCTGCGTCTTTTTTTTTATCCTCCGATTCGGCTTTCGCCTGCTTTCCTGCCCCGGGTGACGACACGACGGCGATGTCGCCTATTTCGGTCTCGGGGAGTGATGGCGGTTGTCCGGCAGCCATCGTCTGCGCTGACGTGGGAGGAGGCGGCAGCGGAATGGAACTGGTCTGCGGAATTGGCGGTGGCGGCAGCGGCTGTTTTGCCAGTACGGATCGTCCCGAACCGGCTTTTTGAACCTGCCCCTGGGCAGATGCAGCATTGCGGGCATCACCTGATATGGGAAGTGACGTTCCCGGCTGCAGCACTGGAGCTGCCGGTGCATCTCCCTTTTTCTCCCGGGTTATTTCATCGAGCTTTTGCTGGAGTTCGGCAACCTTGTCATCCCGCTTGGCTATTTCCTTCTGGCTCTCAAGGTACTGCGACTTCTCCAGAAGCTTTGGTTCGATGCTCAACGGTGCCTGCTTTGTGCTCCTCACCGGTTGAGACGACTTGCCGCGGTTCATGGCCATGCTCCCGAGCACGAAAGTCAGACCGAAAATGGCTACACCGCCCCCCCAGACCAACAGTCGCCTCTGGTTGCCGGTCAGGCCGTTCCAGTAAGACAGCAGCTTATTTTTCATCATCCGCCTCCTGGTCAGCCGGTGCCGGTTGCGGTTTCTGGGCAGTGTCCAGCTTTGCCTTCTGGCTGGAAGCGGAATGATCCATGACCGGCAGCTCGCCGGCCAATTTCCGGCCTTCCTGTTTCTCCGCCCGCTGCTCCACCACAAAGATCCGTGAGGTATCCCCCTGACGCAGAATGTGTCGTTCGAGTGCGACAGCCACCGGGTTTTCCGCCAACTCCGTTCTCAGGAACATCTTCTCGTTCATCCTGAACTCAGCCGGCTCCCCCCGCAGGTTCACCTCATACTCCTTGATCCGGAGCCCTTCGCCTTCGATATCCACGGTGCGCTTCAGTGTCAGGACAATTTCCCTGAATATGGAAAACCGCTTGTCCTTGCGAACCACGGAGTAGGAATCGGGGATGTTCTCGGTGTAAACGTCCCGAATGGCGCGAAGCAACTTCTTCTCGAAGGGGAGCCCGGCATAGAGCGAGAGATTCTCCTTGATCTTGCGTTCCCTGCCTGACGACAGTCGGATGGTCTGAGAAGGAACCCTCTGGGGAAACACAATCATGCTGAAGGTTTCCTCGCCGCAGACGACATACAACTCGGTTGGTGTGGTCGAATAGGAAAGCTTGTCACCTTTCTTCGTGACCTTAAATTTCACGAAGGCATCCTTGCCGGTGATCTTGATGGTGACCCCTTTTTCCGTGGAGGTGAGCGCCTCGCGGATCTCGGCCGGGCAGGAAATACGGTTCATATCCGAACTGGACAGGCGAATGGTAGTCGTCGCCTCCGGCAGCACCACTGTAGGAAATTCACTTTCGACCGGTTTCTCCATAACCTGGTCATCGATGGTTCTCTTTTTCTGGATTGCGGATTGATCAGCCGCGTGGAGTATTGCCGGAACCAGCAATGCGGCCAGTAACATAACCGTGCTGCGCATCATGCCCCCTTGCTTTCGCCTTGGGCCGGCTTCTCGTAGAGGCGGACCAGGATGAATTTTCCGTTTTCTATGCGGTAGTCGATGAGATAGACCTTCAGGGTGTCCTCTGCCTTCTGGTCCACCATGTAGGTCTTCTTGGTGCCGGTGACTTCGAGCCGGCGCTTTTCGGTATCGTTGATGATCGACTGGATGTAAAAGGCGCTGGAGGCCTTGGTGTTTTCAATTTTGTCGGCCAGCTCGTATAGCTCTTTCCGCGATGCCTGGAACTGGGCGGGATCATAGACGGCCAGCAGTTCGCTGAACTGCGACCGGGCATTGACCGGGTTGTAGGTCAGGGCCAGGTTCAGGATGTAACGGGCAAATTCCTTGAGGTACTCGTCAGAGGCCTTGTCTCCGGAAACCGAGATTTTCGAGTTGACGACCGGAGGCACGAGGATGACCCGCTGGCTGTTCAACGCCATGAACAGGCCTGCGGTGTTGATGACGACGGCGATGCCGAGCGCCACAACAACGAACTTTAGCAACCGGTTCTCGGCGAAAATGTTGGAACTCTTCTGCAGGAAAATATCGAGGTTCACTTCTTTGCTCCCTCTGTGGTGGTCATTCCAGAAAATCCTTATCGAAAAACTGCGGGTACCCCTTCATTGGTGCCAAGCCGAGAAAATAGAGCGCATGCCGCAGGAAGCCTCGCGGGTACTGTCGCTTGAAGCGGCTGTATGCCCATGGAACGATGATCATTGTCAGCCAGAGCCACCCTCCGAACTGCTGAGCCAGGATGAAGCTGGCCGTCATAATCGCCAGGTCATCGGGCTCAAACCAGAGAACCTGGAACGGCTGGGTCAGGTATTGGGGAAACTTGCGGGTCACATCCGGCTCCGTTCACAAAGGTGGTGAGGGGGGCTTTCGCCCCCCGTTGTGTTCAGATGATCATCCCGAGCGAGGTGACGATCTTGTCCGAGTTGATGACAAGTACCCCTCCCAGGATGCAGAGAACTGCCGGGACCATCTTTTGCTGGATCATGACGACGACGCCGGCAATGATCGACAGGACGCCGGCAATTGCGCCAAAGGGACCTTTGAGGATGTTGTTGATGAAGAAGTCGTAGGCCTCGAAACCGAAGGAACCGGCTACCGGGGCAACGAGGGCCATGGCCTGCGATGCCACCAGGGTCACGATCATGGCGACGGCGGTCATCAAAAGTAGTTTCCGTTTCTGCATTCATTTCTCCTTTGTGCTGGTTACGTGATGGTGCTGCGGTGACAGTGGTACAGAATCAGTGCGATTGCGGCTTGCTCACCTCCTTTCCCTTGTCCAGCAGCCCGGATATCCGTTGGATGTCCGCACCATTCACGTGAGCACCTTCGATCCAGAGTGCCGGTGTTCCCCGGACCCCAATCCCAGCCGCAATTTTTTCCATCTCCTCCAGCTGCTGTTGCTGCACGCCGTCGGCGATGGCAATCGGTTTGCCGTCCAGTTGTCCGGTAAAGACCTCGTGAAAAGCCTTGCCCCTGTCGGGCTGTGACAGGATGTAACGGGCCTTCTTTTCAGCGTCGGGGTGGATTCTGCGAAGCGGGACGAAATAGATGTAGCGCGTCACATCCGTGCGTTTCGCAAGGAAGTCGTCGACTTTTCGACAATATGGACAGTCGGGGTCGGTGAACTCGATGACCTTTTTCGGGCCATTACCGATTTTCAGGGCTTTATCGAGGGGGAGACCATTGATTCGTTCTGCGACAACCTTTTCCCGTATTTCAGCGGTCAGGTTCTTGCCGTCCTTGGACCAGATCTCCCCGAAGAAAAGGTATCCTTCAGGGCTGAAGTAGAATACCTGCTCGCCTGCGGTGATCTCGTAGAGTCCTTTGAGCGGTGATTCTCTGAAACTGTCGATTCTCAGGTTCGGGAAACTCTTCATCAAATTCTCTTTCTCCGTCTTCACGTCGTCGTTCGCCATGGAGAACCCTGCGACCGCTACAAGAAGCAGCATCAATCCGCCAACCATCATGGTCCTGCCGTTAATGATCTTCACTTCTCCTCCTTTCGATGTTCCACGATTTCCACGCGCCGGTTCAGGCGCTTGTCGGTCGAAACAGGGCAGCACTTGCCTTTTCCCTCCACAGTCACCACATTAAAACCATTAGATTTCATTATTCCTGCTACGTGCTTCGCTCTCCTGATCGACAACCTCTCGTTGTAGTCATCCGTCCCAATCGTGCAGGTGTAGCCCTTCAGTCCGAACGTGCTCTGCTTCGACAATCCAACCAATAGCCCATCGAATCTCAAACGCTCATGACCTGACAGCCGTTCGCTGTCGAAATCGAACTGCACGGTTGTGAGCCTAATATCTGTCTCAATGGCGCCGTTGGTGGATGACTGAACAGGCTTTGTCTCAAGGGAGACTTGCGGCTCCGGTTTTGCCGGGTCGGAAAGCCGCACGGTAAGCTTGGGTTTCACTGGCAGGGGTGAAAGCCGGTGATCAGGGCAGTCGGAACAGACAACGAACTGGTCATCCTGTTTAGCCGTACCTGCATCGAGCGAATAACTGAATGGCCGCTGGCGGATCTCTGCGGCATGGGCTGCCAGAGGAAGAATCAACGCCAGTGCGGTGATGTTGAGCGATTTCATAAGGAGAACAGGCCTCCAGTAGGAGTGTGCTTCATACACATAATCTATAGGGGGGGCAGGTGCGGTCGCCGTCACTGATCTGGGTAACGCGCCAACTCTTGCTCATCTGCTCAAATACGACTCTGTTCAGGAATGTTCGTGTGGGGAAGTGGTTAGGTTACTGGGTGAGCTGGAAGCATCAGAATGTGGAATGAATATCTACATCTTCGGTGATGGTCAGGCCGAAGGAATGGCGAAGATGAAAAAACTGCTGGGCGGCAATGAAGCCAATCTGGCGGAAATGACCAGTACCTGCCTGCCGGTCCCTCCCGGCATGGGCACCCTCAAAGAATCCGGACATTCCCATGGCGAAATTTTTTTCATACGAACTTTTAGTCAGTTACACGACTTTATCGGGTCAGAACACAAATTGTACCTGCCCCCCTTATAGATATTAGAGACAGGGAGAAACACCAAGAACGGAGGAAAAGCAATGGAAGCACTTTTGAGGCAGCGTGACCTGATGGAAATCATGAACGTATCGCGTGCAACGCTCTGGAGGATGCTGAGATACCAGGATTTTCCCAAACCGGTCATCCTGATGGGATGCAAACGCTGGAGAACTGAGGAAGTCGCATCGTGGATCGAGGCACGGAAAAGTGCCTGAGACAAGCATCATTTCAATAACGCCGATTCGGGAGGTCCCGGTTGCATGATCATCTTCAACCCATGCTGTTTTCGGACTCCAAGGAATCGCAAGCACCTGACTCATTCAATGAATTGCTGGCGAGCATCGCGGCCAGACCCAAATACCTTCCCGATTGGCCGGAGAGCTACAGGGCGTTACCCAACGAGATTTTGCGGTCGGCGCTATTCAACTGCCGTAACCGGAACCTGCCACGCATGTTCATGAAGGAAGTGGAGATTGCCGTGATTGGCGATGGTCAGGTCATCTATCGAGGGGAAGAGCTTCGGCAGGATGACGAGCTGGTGTGGATGCACTTGATGCACTTGATTAAGAAGAGCCCGCTGGGGGAATGCGTTGAGTTTACCCCCTATTCGTTCATCAAGGCACTCGGATGGCCCATCAAGGGCCAGAGCTATGAGCGGCTTCGGAATTGTCTGAGTCGAATGCAGGCCACAGCGTTGCGAATACAGTCCAAGCGCCTGCACAGCTTTGTCAGTATTTCACTGATCCAGAAGTTCATGTCCAGGAACGAGCGAAACGAGAACCTGACCCGATGGCAGGTGTGGGTCGGCAAAGAGATGCAGTTGCTGTTCGACGAGGAATTTCTCACCAAGGTGATGTGGGATACCAGGCGGTCCTTGCCCGACGGAATTGCCTCAAAACTGTTCGGATACTGGGCCAGCCACCGGAAACCATACCCGGTAAAGGTCGAGACTCTGCTGAAGCTCTGCGGCTCCGGCATGCAGGCAAAGCATTTCAAGGCTGAGTTGAAAAGGGCTCTCGAACTTCTCAAGGAATCAGGCTTTCTGGAAGCGTGGGATCTGAAGGATGAACTTGTTGTGGTTGTCCGGAGGCATTGACCTATGACCGACCGGACATTGACTTTTGACCGACTGACTATTGACCTTTGGCCGACCGGTACTGACTTTTGGCCTACCGAACTATTGACTATTGACCGACCCGAACCATGACTTTTGGCCGACCGCCATTGTCCTGATTTCAATGAACAATCGATTGGTTAGAAGGTTATCAACACCCTACTAACCTTCTTTTAACCAATTTTTAACCATAAGAGGCGTCGGATTGACAGGAAGGAATACGATGAACTGCCCATTTCCGGATGAAGCAATGAGAACAGTGGTCTCGTATTTGCGCCGATCAGGCCAGACCGTTGTCTTTTCGGAGGGTTCATTTGTGCTTGCGAAAGGGACTCCAAATATCATCGTCATTGAACAGGCATGCGCGGACGGTGCGGTGTCTCTGACCGAGGATGGCGCTATTCAGGTATGCGGAACACGAATCATGGCGGAGATGGATACTGTAAAGCTACGCAGAAGAGTTGAGGATCATCTACGAAAATCGGCATCGAAGCAGGACATTATCCGCATAGCAGCATGTTTAGGCATCAAGCTGAAGTAACTGATTCCTCCCTGTTCCCCTGAATAACTTGATCACCAGGGCAGTATAGCGACTGGATTTGGTCATAGGCCATATCAGCCGCTAAATCGAATATTCATTCTGGCACGGCCAAGCTCACAGAGTTGAGCACAGGCAAAGCCGGTCATCGAAGCACGACTTCGAGGCCGGCTTTTTTTTATCTGGAGGGTTCCTACATGGACTTTCAGCAGGCTATGGAATGGGTAAAAGATCACGAGGCTGTAATCAGAGGGTATATCGCCAAGTATCGGAATTTCTCACCCTATGAAGATTGCGACTACATGCAGGAAGCCTATGAGTCTGCTTTCGTAGCTGCAAGCCGGTACAGCGAGAAGAAGATCAAATTCGAGGCTGCCTTCTGGAAGATATTCCGAAATCAGATCAGCGTCATAACCCCGGCGCCGGATATTCTGACCCATGGATCGAATTCGATTCCCTCTCATTTCTGCTCTGACGATCTTTCGGTCGTTGCTGAAATAAGCTCCGGGGGAAGACAGAAAGAGCCCGACATCGAGGTGATATTCCAGTCGGTGCGCCATCACCTCACGGAAAAGGAGCAACAGGTCCTTTACTGGGCGCTCGGAGTCGGTATGGAAGGACAGATGTCGAATTACGAGATTGCTGATCGGCTGGGATGCGTTGTTTCTAACGTCAGAGACATCCTCAGTAGAGCACTCGACCGGATCAAAACCCTTGTCGAGAAAGGCGGCATTGATCCCAAGCACTTTGTCGTCATTTCACCAGATACGCCATCACGAAAGGAGATGCACCATGAACCTGGAACAGGCAGCACAGCAGTATAAACCAGTACCACTGAAAGCTCTGAAAAGAATGGTTGGCGAGGGTCTGTTGACCGAGCCTTTGGATGAGAAAGATCAACACGCTCTGCAACTGCTTTCCCGCCTTTGGGCGGATGAATGGTACGTCGCCCGGATGAACATGTCCTTCAAATCAGACAAGAGAGCGCTGATGTTGGCATTCCCAAGCTTCGGCAAGATCGAGCGTTACATTTTGAATTCCTATCTCCCGAAAGAGAACGGACCCAGGTACAGGGTCTCGGTGCGTGATGTTGCCAATAACCTTCGCACCTATTTCCACATTGAGTATCCGGAGCTCAAGATCAAGCGTATCCGTCAGATTGCCTACAACATGTTGCGCTGCTGCAGGGGAGAGTGTCGAAGACTGTACCTTTCATTGACGACTTTGGAACGGCAATCGATGGAAAAACAGCGCAGGAAATCTGTCAAATAATCCAACTAACAAACTTTTCTAAGGAAAAGTCTTTATAGAAAAGTTTGTATTACGACAAGGAGTCTGCAATGAAGATTGAAGATATCGAAGAGCTTCTCAACAGCCGGATCATCGAAGCGTTTTCGAGAGGATTCAGTGTTGTTGAGATCACCAGGGCGCTGAGGAAAACTACCGTGACTTCGGTCTATAATCTGCTGCGCGATACTGGCCGTGTCCCAGTTGTGGTTAGAAGCGAGTACCGCCGCCAATACGATATCGACCCAAAGTTGACGACCGCATGCCGGCAAAAGGGATTCTCCTTTGGACGATGGTGTCTCAGTTGGCGTCTTGATCCGCATTTGGCCGCAGCTGAGCTGAAATCTGCTCCTGACGGAGAGGAAGAGAGTGCTGCTCATGTGGCGCTGAAGAGAGATTTCCCGGATGTCTATCTCAGGCTGTACCATGGGTCAAAGATCAAATCGGAGAAAAAGGGAAAATACCGGTCCAAGCCTGCTTCTCTACTGATCGAATGGAGCTCGGAACGGAAAGCATTTTTAGCGACTGTCCCGGAATGTCCAGGCATCGAAGCCAGTGGCAGGAACTGGGATGATGTTTTCTACGCCATAAAGTCGGTGCATCTGATGCACGAATATGTGAAACGAATTGACTGGCTTCTCAGCAGATCTGGCAACGAGTTTTGTCCGGCCAGTGGAGTCAAATAGTCACTTCTCCGTATTTGCGCCATATTTGGTACCAAGTTTGTTACCAAATTTGCGCCAAGTTCCGGAGGTGGCAAATTTGTCACCAAATATATCCCCATATTTGCCACCGGCACCTGCCCCCCCTATAGATATTTTGTATGGAGGCATACCTGCCTTACAAACTTTTTGGGGGTTTATATGAATGTGCTGGTGTGTGATCTCGGGTTTTCTTCGGCCAAGTGGATTTACGGGGAGCGCAAGGGAAGGATCATTTCTGCGTTCAGCTACAACGGCGAAAATCTGCTGATCGGGGAAGATTCGCTGATGTCATCGGGCTCTTCCTATCTGAAAACGATGGAAGAGCTCGTGCGCTACTATCCGGTATTTGTGGAACAGTGCTTGAAACAGGCTGGCTGTGATGGTGACATCCTTCTTGCCGTTGGGCTGCCGTATTCCTACTGGCAGGAGCAGCATAAGCCGGGCGGCGCCGTGTCGGCCTTGGCAAAGTCACTGACCGGTGGGGCAATCAAGGAGGTGGCGGTATTCCCGCAGGGGCTAGGAGGACTGAGGGATTATCTTGACGGACTTCTGGAGCGTCCGACGGGCAATGTTCTCGGCATCGATATCGGCTTCAACACCATCATCTTCACCCTGTTCTCACCTCATAAAAAACAGATCATCCATGGCAAGACCCTCAACAAGCGGGGTGTCCACCAGATGGCCACCAGCTTTCTGCTGCCACGGATCAAGGATCTCGCGCCTTCTGGCACCTTCACCCCCGTGGAAATCGCCTTCCTGATCGAGAAGGGCTACCTGCAGTACGGCTTCGAGCGGCACGATGTCATCCGGGAGATCCAGGAAGCTGGCGTTGCCTATATTGAGCACATCATCCGTGATATTCAGGGTGAGTTGCAGGCTCATGTCGGGATGCATGCCGATTTTGATCGTGTCCTGCTGTTCGGCGGCGGTGCCGCATTCCTGAAGAACGGCCTGCCTGCCAGAAACATCGAGGTTATTGTACTACCGGAACCGGAATATGCCAATGCCAGGGGATTCCAGACGCTCGCCTTTGCCAAGGGGGTGTGATGTGCCCTTGTACTCACTCAAACTTTCCACCTATGATCCGGAAATTATCGATGCCTTCGAACGGTTACGCAAAAGCAGAAAACAGGCGACATTCACCCACGAGGCGATCAAGCAATTTCTTTCAACGGAGCGAGGAAAGCAGGTGCTGGCCAACATGGATGGAGTCACGGCAGGTCAGCAATTGCCAGCAATTCCTACATTGAGTGAAATGAAACCAGCAGATAAGCCGCAGGATGAACTGAGATCGGCTAAAAGTGCTTCTGCATTCACCCCAAACGCCGATTGTAGCGATATATTGAGCAGTATCTTGAATTAGGGACATGGTCACACTTTCACATCGGAAAAAAGTCCGAAGACGGCCAGAAGGACCATCCCCCCTTAGCACCCTTAACAAAGCAACTATATGCAGTCCTTTAGAGTGACGCTGTGCTACTGCTGTTGGTTTTTGCCGTTGCTTGCCATGAGTCAAATTCGATTTCATCATGCTTTCCGGCGGAACCATGCCAGAACCGCATCAATCGGTTGTGCTCCCGGTAATTGATCAACAACGCGTCCATGCTTCAACAGTACTATTGCCGGTATACCACGGATACTGAAGCGAGCCGCCAACGACGGGCTGTCCTGGGTATTGATTTGTAATACAGCCGCCTGGCCGGCCAGTCTTTCAGCAACTGTTTGCACCACCGGTGCGAAGGTATGGCAGTGCGGTCAGGTGGGTGCCCAAAACTCTGCCAGCACCGGACCAGGATAGTAGTTGATGAAGGAGTCGAAGGTCCGGTCGGTCACCTGCTGGGGATGGCAGTACAACGGCGGTAAAGATGACTTACAGTTACCGCAGCGTCCCCGCAGGCCCTCTTTATCAGCCGGGATACGGTTACCAGTACCGCAGGACGGGCAGGAAATCAGGTAGCTTGCCGTAGCCATGTCACTTCACCTCGGTTGCAGGTTGTTGTTCTTTTGGATATTGCCGACGCAGCCGTTCCAGCCCTTTCTGCCAGCTCTCGGCGTCGCCGTACTCGAAGAAGCGCGGATAATGCTCGTGAGCCGCTTTTATCCGGCGGGCATGCTTGATCGGGCACCAGTATTGTTCGGTCCGTGCGGCAATCTCCCGACCGTAGGCCATCAGGCCGTTGCCATAGGAACAGTAGAAACAGTTGAACTTCTCGATGACGTTCAGGTACGGGAGGTCTTCCCGGTCGAAAATCAGATAATCGGAGCGCTTTGCCTTGGGAATGCCGTACACAGGAAAGCAGATCGACTGATAAAGCCAGAGAAACAGATCCAGGATTATGAAGGGGATGAACCCCGCGTAAATAACCGGAGCGGTCAGGACATTGAGCGGTCTTGATTTGATCATATAGCGGAACCAGCCGATTTTCAGGCGGCGTTGCTGCCGTGCTACCTCCTCGGCAAAACGAACCCGTTTCTTTTCGATGATGAACTCGAATTCGTCCCGTTTCTTCTTGAACTCGACTTCGAGTTCCTCCTGCAGTTCCTTGATCCGTCGGATGAGATCGTCAATGGTTTGGGGCATTCCGCTTCTCCCTGGCTTGATTTTGCTTACTCTGCTTGCAACTGAACGCTGCGCTGCTGCTGTTTGCCGTCACGGAGAATGGTGATGGTCACCGTATCGCCCGCCTTGAAGTCATCCAGTCGAGCCAGCAATTTGGGAGTCGTTTCGACCTGTTTTCCTTGTACGGCTATAATGATATCCCCCGGAGTAAATGTTCGGTCACGGTTAATGGTTATGCCTTTGAACCCTGCACGCGCTGCCGGAGAATTTGAACGCACCTTGAGTATTGCCACACCTTTGACGCCAAGCTGCTCGGTAATCGCCTCGTTGAGATCCTGATCAATTTCAATTCCCAAGGATGGACGAACATATTTCCCTTGACCAATCAGTTGCGGAACCACCCGGTTGACAGTATCAACCGGAACCGCGAATCCGACCCCGGCGGATGCGCCGGACGGGCTGTAGATGGCGGTATTGATGCCGATGAGCCGACCGGCGGAATCAAGCAACGGCCCGCCGGAATTGCCCGGGTTGATGGCGGCATCGGTCTGGATCAGATGCTCGATGACGCTGCCGGATTCTCCCTTCAATGACCGGTCCAGAGCAGAGACGATCCCGGTAGTCAGGGTCCAGTCGAGGCCGAAGGGATTGCCGATGGCAAAGACCTTCTGTCCGACCTTCAGGTTGTGAGAGGTCCCCACCGGCAGCGAATGCCCTTTGAAGCCGGTAGCGATCTTCAGCACCGCCAGGTCGTGCATGGGACTGGCGCCGACCAGACTGGCCTTGTACTCCTTGCCATCCGACAATCTGACCCGTGCTTCCGAGGCCCCATCGATGACATGGTAATTGGTGACCACATGTCCCTTGTCATCCCAAATGAACCCGGACCCGGTGCCACGAGGGATGGTGAAGATATTGCGGCTCCAGAAGTCCATGACCCGTTCCGAGGTTGAAATATACACGACCGAATCGCGGGACCGTTCGAACAGTTCGATGGTCGATTTCTCATCGGCGGCCAGATCGCCCCGGGCGGTTACCGCTCGCGGTGTTGCCGATTCTTTCTGGAAAGCCCGGTCCGCCCACGACAGGGCATGCCAGGCGAACAGCACGGTGATGACCGCGATGGTCAGCCAGCGCAATCGGCGCAGGAAAGGGTCACTTGGCGAATACTGAGGCATGTGGTACTCCGATCATACAAACAATAAGATTTATCCTTCTTCTTGCCGGCCATGTTCCATGTTCCAGGCATCCCGTTCCCGCATCAGCCAGTACACGGCCCCTAGAGCGACGAGTGCCAGAGCCAGTGCGGCGATCTTGGCCGCTTCAAGGGCGTGGATGTCCAGGATGATGAATTTACGGGCCAAGGCAAGCAATGAGACGAGGATTACTGTCTTGACCTGAATAATGTTCTGTTGACGCTTGGTGACGACTAAAATGGAGTGCTTGAACTCCATGGCAATGAGCAGGGTCATGATCCCGCCGAACACGGTCTGGAATGTCTCGTGTTTCAGCGGATCGAAAGCCCTGCTCACCAACAGATTAACAACATCCTCACCCAACTTATAGAGGGCAACAATCACTATAAACGAAATGAGCAGCACCAAAATGTTGGCGATCAAATGCTCGAATAGATTGTAAAGTTTAGCTTTCCTTATCTTTTCGGCTATCTCATGCGTCCATGATGGATGTCTGCTTCGTTCATTCATCACACAAACTCCGCTCAAATTCAGAGTCTCCGTTCCAGGTCGTCAATGCGGTCCAACAGTTCCATCACCAATGCCACGGCATCGAAATTGAGGCCAAGGTCACGCTTCAGGCGCAAGGCTTTTCTGGCCCTGACCACAGCGCTTCGGTCGAACAGATGGGGGGTTCCTGTCGATAACGGCTCGATCAATCCAATGGAAAAGAGCCGCTTTGCCACCGATAGGTGGCAATCACACAACCGACTTAACTCATGAATTGTTAAGCCCGGCATGGAGACCAGTTCATGTTTTCTGCTTATGATGATTTCATACTGTTGTGCTGTCATAACTGCTCCCCGGTTACACACGCGGATCGAATCGCGATTCTTTGGC